>CALWYA010000178.1 GCA_944385645.1 uncultured Oscillospiraceae bacterium | reverse complement strand
AAGCTGTTCCACCAGCGGTGGTGGGACTACTCCGACGAGCCCTTCAACCTCACCGGCTATATCTGCCTGCGCTTCTCCCTCATGTGGGGCTTCGCCTGCCTGTTCGTGGTCAAGCTGCTCCACCCCACCGTGGTCCTGGCGGTGGACCTGCTCCCCCGCCCCCTGGGGTGGGTCCTGCTGGCCGGGCTGTGCGCCGCCCTGGGGGTGGACCTGGCCGCCACCGTCTCCGCCATCGCCCGACTCAACCGGCGGCTGGTCCTGCTGGACGAGCTGGCCGGCCGCATCCGGGAGGCCTCCGACGACCTGGGGGAGGATCTGGCCGATCGAGTGCTGGACGCCGCCGAGCGGGGGGCCGACTGGAAGGAGGATTGGGAGGACCTGGCCCAGCGGCTGGCACAGCGCCGGGCTCAGCGCCGGGCCGCCCTGGCCGAGGGGCTGGACGACCTGCGGGAGGACCTCCAGGACCGGGCGGAGGCCAGCCGGCAGCAGCTCCAGGAGTGGCGTGCCAGCGCCCAAGAGCTGCTGGACAAGTCCAGCCGGGGACAGCGGCGGCTGCTGCGGGCCTTCCCCTCCCTGCGCTCGGTGGACCACCGGGCCGCGCTGGAGCGGCTGCGCCGGCGGCTGGAGCGAAAGTAGATTTCCCGTTGATATTTGAAATACTCTGTGATATAATATTCGCAATCACATTCCAGGAGGCCTTTTCCCATGGAAGAACTGCAGGAGCTGCGCCGGCGGATGGAGGAGGAGCGGCCCACCCCGTGGAACGAGCTGCCCGACATCGCCCTGTACATGGACCAGCTGGTGTCCTACCTCCCGCGGCAGCTGATCCGCTTTGACGACAGCGCCCCCATCACCTCCGCCATGGTGAACAACTACATCAAGGACGGCCTGGTCCCCCGGGCGGAGGGCAAGCGGTACGGACCCACCCACCTGGGCTATCTCACGGCGGTGGCCGCCCTGAAGCAGGTGCTGTCCGTGCGGGAGATCGGGACCCTGCTGGACGCCGCCCGGGCGCGGAACAAGCCCCCGGAGGAGCTGTACGCCTATTTCTGCCGGGCCCTGGATCAGGCCCTGGCCGAGACCGCCCGGACCATCGACCCGGATACCCCCCGGGAGGGGCTGGCCGGCCTGGCCCTGGAGCTGGCCCTGCGCAGCTACGCCGACCAGCTGGCCTGTCAGCGCATCCTGTCCATCCTCCACCCCCCGGAGGAGAAGGGGAGGCGCCGGAAGGAGCCCTGACCGCGCCCCGGCCCCCATTTTTCATTCTCAATTTTCAATTTTCAATTCTCAATTTATTCAAGTTGCAGGAGTGATTGTTATGTCCGACTTCGTCATCCTCACCGATTCCTCCGCCGATCTGGGGGCGGAACTGGTCCAACAGCTGGACGTCCAGGTCCTCCCCCTGAGCTTTATCCTGAATCAGCACACCTACCGCAACTACCCGGACAACCGGGAGATGGACCCCCACCTGTTCTATGAGAAGCTGCGCGCCGGCGAGGTGGCCACCACCGCCGCCGTCAACGTGGCCGAGTACGTGGACGCGGTGGAGCCCCTGCTCCAGGCGGGGCACGACGTGCTGATCCTGGCCTTCTCCTCCGGCCTGTCCACCACCTATAACTCCTCGGCCATCGCCGTGGATGAGCTGCGGGAGAAGTACCCCGACCGGAAGGTGTACACGGTGGACACCCTGTGCGCCTCCCTGGGCCAGGGGCTGCTGGTCTATCTGGCCGCCCAGGAGCGGGCCCGCGGAAAGACCATCGAGGAGGTCCGGGACTGGGCCGAGGCCAACAAGCTCCACCTGTGCCACCAGTTCACCGTGGACGACCTGCACTTCCTGAAGCGGGGGGGCCGCATCTCGGCCACCACCGCCGTGCTGGGCTCCATGCTCCAGATCAAGCCCGTCCTCCACGTGGACGACGAGGGCCACCTGATCAACATCGCCAAGGCCCGGGGCCGGCAGGCCTCCCTGAAGGCCCTGGTGGACAAGATGGAGCAGACCGCCATCGACCCCGCCGCCCAGACGGTGTTCATCAGCCACGGGGACTGCCTGGAGGACGCCCAGGCGGTGGCCCAGATGGTGAAGGACCGCATGGGGGTCAAGGAGGTCTATCTGAACCACATCGGTCCGGTGATCGGCGCCCACGCCGGCCCCGGCACGGTGGCCCTGTTTTATGTGGGAACGGAGCGGTAACGATGGCGGACAAATGGCTTGAAGTGGCCGTGAACACCGACGCGGCCCATCTGGACGAGGTGTGCGCCAAGCTCACCGCCGCCGGCATGGACGGCCTGGTCATCGAGGAGGAGGGGGAGTTCCTCCGCTTCCTGGAAAACAACCGGCAGTATTGGGACTATGTGGACCAGGAGCTGCTGGACCGCATGAAGGGGGTGGCCCGGGTCAAGTTCTACGTCACCGACGACGACCTGGGCCGGCGGCAGCTGGCGGACTACACCGATGGGCTTGGTTTCGAGTACACCGTCACCCCCCTGCTGGAGGACGACTGGGCCTACAGCTGGCAGAAATACTATCAGCCCCTGGAGATCGGGACGCGGCTGTACGTGGTCCCCGAGTGGATGCGGGATCAGCCCGTGCCCGGCGGCCGGGTGCCCCTGTACCTGAACCCGGGGCTCACCTTCGGCACCGGCTCCCACGCCTCCACCCAGCTGTGCCTGGAGGGGGTGGAGGCCCACACCATCCCGGGAACCGACGCGCTGGACCTGGGCTGCGGCAGCGGCATCCTGTCCATCGCCGCCCTGTGCCTGGGGGCCCGCCGGGCTGTCGCCGTGGACATCGACCCCAAGGCGGTGGACGTGGCCTATGAGAACGCCGCCCTCAACGGCATCGGGCGGGACCGGTACACCGTCCGGGCGGGGGACGTGCTCTCCGACGCCGCCCTGGCCCGGGAGCTGGCCCAACAGCGTTACCACCTGGTGCTGGCCAACATCGTAGCCGACGTGATCATCCCCCTGGCCCCCCACGTCCCCCCGCTGCTGGAGGAGGACGGGGTCTTCCTGTGCTCCGGCATCATCGACAGCCGGGCCGGGGAGGTGGCCGCCGCCCTGGAGCGGGCGGGGCTGGCCGTCACCCGGAAGCGGGAGAAGAACGGCTGGGCCGCCCTGGAGGCCAGGGCGCGGGGCTGACGCCTCCGCCTGCGCGCCGCCAGATTCAGCATCTCACAGGTTTTTCGACAGGCCGGCCTTCCCCGCAAGGGGGAGGCCGGCTCCGCTTGTCGGCGGCGCTGGATGAAGGGTTCCGTCCGTCAGGATTTGTAGGGGCGGCCCCGTGTGGCCGCCCGCGGGCGCATAATGTGCGCCCGTCTCTTGGCTCCCCCTTTGCGGGGGAGGCTTTTTTGTGGGGCGCGACGACCCGGCGCGCCCTGCCTTCCCCCCACAGGGGGGAGGTGGCATTTGCGGAGCAAATGACGGATGAGGGGGCAGAGGGCAGGAC
>CALWYA010000177.1 GCA_944385645.1 uncultured Oscillospiraceae bacterium | reverse complement strand
GGAGATATGAGATAGGAGTTAGAAGTTAGAATTAGGAATTAGGAGTTAGGAATTTATGGGGCCCCCGCCGAGATGTGTAGGGGCGCACCTATGTGTGCGCCCTACCCCCGGCAATCACCTGTAGGGGCCGCCGCCTTCAGCGGCCCTTTGCCTTCCCCCTGGGGGGAAGGTGGCCCGAAGGGCCGGATGAGGGGGCGACCTGCCCGCCGTCTTGTAGGGGCGCACAGTGTGCGCCCAGAACGGGTGGGCGGACACGCAGGTCCGCCCCTACGGACAACGACGGACGACCATCGCCGTAGGGGCGGCCCCATGTGGCCACCCGCGGTCCCGTCGAGGGCACCCGGGAGGCGCGCCATATAAACAAGGAAACGCATCTGGCTGCAGATTTTAGATTGCGAGCGGCAGCGGGCGGGGTAAATACCCTCCTTTAAGTTTGCACCCGCGCGCCGGATGGGAGATGCAGGCAAGCATCAGAAATTGCCGAAGGGAAATTTTTAGAAACCGTAGGTTTCTAAACGGCGCTTTGTTTTAGGGCTCCCAACAAAGCCCAGCGAAGCGGGTTTGTTGGGAAAAGGAGGAGCAAGGGAGCGAACGCAGTTTTCGCCGTCAGGCGGAAACGGAGTTGAGCGGACTTTGCGACGACGCGCCGCTGTTGGCAAAGTCACTCGCCGCCCGGGGGCGGCGAAATAACCCCATCCCCCGTCCCGCCCGCAGGCGAAAAATCCCCCGTTTCCGCCGCGGCGGCCCCAAAAACGTCTGAAAAGGAGGTGCGGCCCTTGGCCAGAAAACCGAAACGCGACCTGACCATGGAGGAGCAGCTGGCCCGGGGCCCCCTGGACCTGCCCTTCCTCATGCTGGTGCTCATGCTGGTGGGCTTCGGGCTGGTGATGCTCTTCTCCGCCTCCTACGCCACCGCCCTGTATGACTCCAAGCCCCCGGTGTACAACAACCCCCTGTACTATATCCAGCGGCAGGCCATCTTTGCCGGGGCGGGGCTGGTGTGTATGTACATCATCTCCAAGATGAACTATCAGCTCTTCCGCCCCCTGTCCATCCTGGTGCTGGGGGTGGCCATCGTCCTGCTGATCCTGGTGCTCACCCCCTTCGGCGTGGTGATCAACGGGGCCAAGCGCTGGCTGTACGTGTTCCTGGTGACCGGCCCCACCTTCCAGCCCTCGGAGATCGCCAAGGTGGCCGTCATCCTGTTCTTTGCCGCCCGGCTGTCCAAGCGGGACACCGAGCTGAAGCCCCGCTTCACCCGCCGCACCGCCTGGGGCCGGTTCCTGAACTGGCTGGAGAAGGCGGGCCTGCTGGAGCTGGTCCCCTACGGCCTGGTGCTGGGCACTGTGCTGCTGCTGGTGCTGCTGGAGCACCATATGTCGGGCACCATCCTGGTGATGGTGGGGGCGGCCTCGGTGCTGCTGGTGTCCGGGGTAAAGCTGCGCTGGCTGTTCATCCTGGGCGCCGCCGCCGCGGCGATGCTGGCTCTGGTCATCGTGAACACCGGCTATATGACCGCCCGGGTGGAGCTGTGGCTGAACCCCTGGTCCGACCCCAGCGACAAGGGCTTTCAGACCATCCAGTCCCTGCTGTCCATCGCCTCGGGCGGCCTGCTGGGCAAGGGGCTGGGCAACAGCATCCAGAAGTTCGGCTTTCTCCCCGAGCCGGAGAACGACATGATCTTCTCCATCGTGGTGGAGGAGCTGGGCCTGCTGGGGGGCGGCATGGTGCTGCTGCTGTTCGCCCTGCTGATCCTGCGGGGCTACTGGCTGGCCCTCCACGCCCGGGACAAATTCGGCACCCTGACCATCGTGGGCATCATCACTCTGCTGGCCGCCCAGGTGTTTCTCAATATCGGGGTGGTCACCAACCTGATCCCCAACACCGGCATCTCCCTGCCCTTCTTCAGCTACGGCGGCACCGCCCTGATGATCCACCTGGCGGAGATGGGCATCGTCCTCAGCGTCTCCCGGCAGATACCGGCGCCCAAGAAAGACTGAGAGTGAAGAGTTAAGAGTGAAGAGTGAAGAGTGAAGATAACCCCATCTCCACTCTCCACTCTACCATAGAGAGGTGTTTCTATGAATATCCTGTTTACCTGCGGCGGTACCGCCGGCCATGTGAACCCGGCGGTGGCCCTGGCCCGCCTGTTCCAGGAGCGGCAGCCCGGCTGCCGGGTCCTGTTCGTGGGGGCGGACGGGGGGATGGAGAACAAGCTGGTGCCCAAGGAGGGCTATGAGATCCGTTCGGTCACCATCACCAACTTCCACCGCTCCCTGGCCCCGGCGGACATCGCCCACAACCTGGGCACCTTGGTGAACATGCAGAAATCCCGGGGACAGGCCAAGCGCATCTTGGACGAGTTCCGGCCCGATCTGGTGGTGGGCACCGGGGGCTACGCCTCCTTCCCCGTGGTCAACGAGGCGGCCCGCCGGCACATTCCCACCGCCGTCCACGAGTCCAACGCCGTCCCCGGCCTGACCACCAAGGCCCTGTCCAAGGTGGTAGACCGGGTGATGGTGGGCTTTGAAGAGAGCCGGGCCCACTACGACCACCCGGAGAAGGTGGTGGTCACCGGCACCCCGGTGCGGGGGGACTTCTTCCGCTGCACCCGGCAGGAGGCCCGGGCCAAGCTGGGCTTCGACGACGAGCGGCCCCTGCTTCTGTCCTACTGGGGCTCCCTGGGGGCCGAGGTGATGAACCAGAAGATGGTGGACTTCATCGCCAAGGAGTGCTATGAGGGCGCCCCCTGGCGGCACATCCACGGGGCCGGCCGGGATTACCCCTGGATGCGGGAGGAGCTGCTGCGCCGGGGCCTGAGGCTGGGGGACAACGGCGTGGAGGTGCGGGAGTACATCTACGACATGCCTCTGGTGATGGCCGCCGCCGACCTGGTGCTGTGCCGGGCGGGGGCCTCCACCATTTCGGAGATCACCGCCATCGCCAAGCCCTCGGTGCTGGTGCCCTCTCCCAACGTCACCGCCAACCACCAGGAGAAGAACGCCCGGGTGCTGGCCGACCAGGGAGCGGCGGTCCTCCTGCGGGAGGCCGACTGCGGGGAGAACACCCTGTACGACCAGGTGAATCTCCTCATGCGGGAGCGGGACCGGCGGGAGAAGATGTCCGCCGCCCTCACCGCCATGGCCGTCCCCGACGCCGGGGAGAAGATCTATGAGACTCTGATGGAGCTGGTGAAGAAATAGAGACCGCTCCGCGGCCCTTCGGTTTTTCGCCCTCGCTTCAGTCCATCCGCGCTGCTCACAACGGCTCGGCGCTTGGCATAGGATGGCCCAAATCCAACCAAATGGGGAGGGCGATCCTATGAGCTGCTATGAGATCCGGGGCGGGCGGCCCCTGGGGGGACGGCTGGAGGTCCAGGGGGCCAAGAACAGCGTCCTGCCCATCCTGGCCGCCTCCCTCCTGGCCCCGGGGGAGAGCGTCATCTCCAACTGCCCCGATCTGTCCGACG
>CALWYA010000176.1 GCA_944385645.1 uncultured Oscillospiraceae bacterium | reverse complement strand
CATACGGGTGACCAGGCCGGGCACGCTGAACTTGTCGATGTTGGAAAAGGAAAAGGTCTGGATGTTGTCATAGATGGCCTCCCGGAGGGTGGCCGCCATGCCCGAGGAGGCGCTGGCGGCGAACCGGCCGGCGGCGGCCCCGAAGGCCAGACTGAGCAGGGCCAGGGCCACCAGAATGGCCCCGTACCGATAGACGGCGGGCAGGCTGCCGGCCTCCAGCCCCTCGGCGATGAGCCGGGCGGTGATGAAGGGCAGCAGGATCTCCATGATCACCTCCAGGGTGGTCAGGCCGATGCACAGCAGGGCGTCCCGCTTGTAGACTCCCAGCCGCGGCATAATGTGTTTTACCATCAGAGTTCCTCCTTACAGTCAGATTGCGTCAGTTCGGACAGGTTGTGCAGCATTTTCTTCTGCAGCCGGTCCAGCTCGGCCAGCTCCTGGGCGCTGAACTCCCGGTACAGCTGGTCCTGGGCACGGAGAATGGTGCGGTCCAGGAAGTCCCGGACCTCCTCCCCCTTGCGGGTGCCGAAGAGCAGCTTGCGCCGGTCGTCCTGGACGCAGGGCTCCACCCGGACATAGCCCTTCTCCCGCAGCCGCTTCACCAGCCCGGACAGGGCGGCCATGGAGTAGCCGAACTCCCGGTGGATGTCGGTGAGGGAGGTGCCCTGCGCCGAGTGGGCCAGGATGTACAGGAGCATGTGGGCCTGGATGGTGGTCAGCCCCTTCTGGGCCATCACGCGGTTGGCCAGCAGCTCCAGCTGGATGCTGATCTGCCGGTTGTCCCGGAC
The DNA here is from genome assembly GCA_944385645.1 of uncultured Oscillospiraceae bacterium. Classification (GTDB taxonomy): domain Bacteria; phylum Bacillota; class Clostridia; order Oscillospirales; family Oscillospiraceae; genus Lawsonibacter. The sequence goes on along the minus strand of CALWYA010000176.1, from coordinate 2,737 downwards.
CATGGCGCTGCGGTCTGTCTCCACGACAGCTCCACCTTCTTCCATTACTTTAGACCGAAACTATTTCAGTCCTTATTTTTATAGCACAAAAACAGTTGCATGTGAAATTCAAATCTGTTATCATCTATAAAAGAATTTTATCATACTTCTGTATTATACAAAAGCTCCGCCCCTCTGTCCCGGCTTTTTTGTGTGTTCCCGCCCCGCGGGGCGGGGATGAGACCGGGCCCGGACCGGCGGGGCGTCAGGAGGTCGTCTGTGTGAATACCACCCAGCTGGAGTGCTTCATGTCGGTGTCCAACTTTCTCAACTTCTCCCGGGCGGCGGAGCAGCTGGGGCTGACCCAGCCGGCGGTGAGCCATCAGATCAACGCCCTGGAGGACGAGCTGGGGGTGAAGCTGTTCTACCGCACCAGCAAGCGGGTGCGGCTGACCCAGGAGGGGCACCTGTTCTCCCAGTATGCCCGGGAGATCCTGTCCCTGGCGGGGGCCTCCCGGGCCCGGCTGAAGGAGAGCGTGGAGACCTCCGCCCTGCGCTTCGGCGTCGGCTGCCGCAGCTTTCTGGAGCTGCGCCTGCTGCCGCCGGTGCTGTCCCGGCTGCGGGAGGTCCTGCCCCAGCTGCAGCCCGTCCCCCGCCTGGTCCCCTTCGACTCCCTGGAGAACCTGCTGGAGGATGGGAGCATCCAGGTGATGTTTACCTTCCAGGAGACGGCCCCCCGGCGGGCGGTCTATCGGGAGCTGACCCGCCGGGAGCTGGTGTGCGTGTGCGCCCAGGACCACCCCCTGGCCGGCCGGGATCAGCTCACCGTCCAGCAGCTACGGGAGGAGGGGGGGCGGTTCGCCGCCTACCCGCCCCACGGGGCGCCCCCCGCCCTGCTGTCCCTCCAGGGGCAGCTCATTACCGGCCGGAGCATGGACCAGCTGTCCTTCTGCGACGGGCTGGAATCCCTCTATACCCTGGTGGCCAGCGGCTTTGCCTACGCGGTCATCGCCGCCCTGCCCCAGGTGCCTCTGCCCGGCCTGCGCACCATCCCCCTGCCGGAGCTCGCCCCCGTCTCCTACGGCCTGTCCCACCGGCCCGGGGAGGCCAGCCCCGCCCTGAAGCCCTTCCTGGCCCAAACCAGGGGAATGTTTCAGGGGGAATCGTAAAATCCGACCGGGAGGTCCCGCCGCGCGGGGCCTCCCGGTCTCTCTTCTCTCTCGGAAATTCCCAATTCGATTTTGTGTTCCCACATTCAAAAATTTTCTTGCCGTTTCCGCCCTCCTGCAGAGGCGGAAGCATACAAAAGCGCTAGGACAGTTTTTCCACCCGATAGACGGTGCGGTGACGATACAGCTCCCCCGCCCGGAGGACCAGGGAGGGGAAATTACCGTGGTGGACGGCGTCGGGCCAGCCCTGGGTCTCCAGGCAGAAGGCCGACCGGGGGCCATAGGCGGCCCCGTCCTTGCCGGGGGTGCCGTCCAGGTAGTTGGCGGTGTACAGCTGGAGTCCCGGCTGGGTGGTGAGGCACTCCAGCGCCAGCCCGCCGCCGGTGACCCGGGCCGCCAGGGCCAGGGGGGACACCGGGGCGGTATGGAGAATAAAGTTGTGGTCGTACCCATTGCCCAACGCCAGCTGGGGGTGGTCCATGGCCAGCCCCGCCAGAAAGTCCCGGGGCCGCCGCAGGTCGAGGGGGGTGCCCTCCACCGGCAGCAGGGTCCCGGTGGGGGTGCTGTCCCCGTCGGTCTCAGTGATGGCGTCGGCCAAGATCTGGACGCTCTGCCCCGCCAGGGTGCCGGCCCGGTGGCCCAGCAGGTTGAAGTAGCTGTGGTTGGTGAGGCTGCACAGGGTATCCGCGTCGCTCACCGCCTCATAGTCCAGGGCCAGGGCCCCGTCCTCCGTCAGGGAGTAGGTCACCCGGACCTTGAGGGCGCCGGGGAAGCCCTCCTCCCCGTCCGGGCTGGTGTGGGAGAGGACCAGGGCGCCGTCCTGCTCCCGGGCCTCCCACACGGCCTCCTGGAAGCCGTGGACCCCGCCGTGGAGGCAGTTGGGGCCGCTGTTGGCGGCCAGAGGGTAGTGGACCCCGTTCAGGTCGAAGGCCGCCCCGCCGATGCGGTTGGCCACCCGGCCCACCAGGGCCCCCAGGTATTTGTCCTGGGCCTCGTACTGCGCCAGGGTGTCACAGCCTAGCACGATGTCCCGCGCCCCCTCCGGGGCGGGGACGGTGAAGGACCGCAGGATGCCCCCGTAGGTGAGCACCTGGACGGTATACGCCCCCGCCTCCAGGGTCCACAGGTCCACGTCCTCCCCCCGCCGGGTGGTCCCGAAGGGGGTCTTTGTCACCTTGGCCATGGCTCACACCTGCTCCAAGAAGCGCAGGAAGGCGACCTTGCCCTCGGCGGTGCGCTTGTAGACGCCGGCGTCCTCCAGCACCTGGGCAAACACCAGACCGGTCTCCCTCTGGACGATCTCCAGGGCGTTTTCCCGGGTAATGGTGTAGCGGGGGGCGAACGCCTCCGCCCAGTCGGCGTGCTTCTCGGTGAGCTCGCTGGAGCGCAGGTCGGCCCCGGACACCAGGGCGTCGGCCACCGCAGCCAGCTCCGCCTTCAGCCGGGCGGGGAGGACCGCCAGACCCATCACCTCGATGAGGCCGATGTTCTCCTTCTTGATGTGGTGGAGCTCCGGGTGGGGGTGGTACAGGCCCAGGGGGAACTCCTCCGTGGTCAGGTTGTTGCGCAACACCAGGTCCAGCTCATAG
>CALWYA010000175.1 GCA_944385645.1 uncultured Oscillospiraceae bacterium | reverse complement strand
GTCCGCTTCGAGCCCAACCCCGACGTGGAGGAGATGGAGTTTGCCGAGGAGGTCTTCGGCGGCTCCGTACCCAAGAACTTCTTCCCCGCCGTGGAGAAGGGTCTCCGGGAGGCCTGCGTCCACGGACCTCTGGCCGGCTATCCGGTGGTCAACCTGAAGGCCGTGCTGTACGATGGAAGCTACCACCCGGTGGACTCCTCGGAAATCGCCTTCAAGACGGCCGCCCAGCTGGCCTATAAGGCCGCCATGCCCGAGGCCAACCCCGTGCTGCTGGAGCCCGTGGGCGAGCTGAAGGTCACCGTGCCCGACAGCTACATGGGCGACGTCATCGGCGACCTGAACAAGCGCCGTGGCCGCGTCATGGGCATGAACCCCACCGAGGACGGGGACCAGGTGATCGAGGCCGAGGTGCCCATGGCCGAGATGACGGGCTACGCCATCGACCTGCGGGCCATGACCCAGTCCCGCGGCTCCTACACCTTCCACTTTGTCCGCTACGAGGACTGCCCCCCCGCCGCCCAGGAGAAGGCCATCGCGGCCGCCAAGGCGATGCAGGAGGAGTAATTCGTGCCAAACAAGCGGCTCTCCACTTTCACAAAGTGGAGAGCCGCTTTTTCAGGAATGGCCGCATGGAGAAAAAGACCCGATCAGGAATGAAAAGCGTTCTGCGGGCGCAGAGCTCTGAGGGGATTTGCTTTCCGGGAGCTTTGGATCAAGAAAACCGGCCCGAGGGCCGGAGAGAGGAGAGCACGCATGGCAGATATTTGCATTCGCCCCGCGTCTCTGGAAGACGCGGCGGCCGCCCTGGCTGTGTACACGCCCTATGTGGAGCAGACGGCCATCACCTTTGAGTGGGACCCGCCCAGCCTGGTGGAGTTCCGGGGACGGATGGAGCGCATTCTGGAGACCCACCCGTTCCTGGCGGCGGAGCGGGAGGGGGAGCTGTTGGGCTACGCCTATACCGGCCCCTTTGTGGGCCGGGCCGCCTACGGCTGGTCGGCGGAGACCACCATCTATCTGCGCCGGGACTGCCGGGGGCAGGGGCTGGGACGGAAACTCTATGGGGCACTGGAGGAGGTCTCCCGGGCCAGGGGAATTTTGAATCTGTATGCCTGCATCGGCGACCCGGAGACGGAGGACGAGCACCTCACCCGGGCCAGCCAGCGGTTCCACGAAAAGATGGGCTACCGACTGGTGGGGCGGTTCGACCGCTGCGGCTATAAGTTCGGCCGGTGGTACCACATGATCTGGATGGAGAAGCTCCTGGGCGGGCACGGCGCCCGTCCGCGCCCTGTGATCCCCTTCCGGGAGCTGGAGCCGAAGGTCCTGCGGTCAGCCGGGCTCACCGGATAAGAGAAAGCAGTGCACGTCGTGTGCCCGAAACTTCCCATTTGGGGAAGAATTTGGGCCGCCTACGCCCGCCCCACCGGGGCGGGCGCTGTGTTATGATCAAGACGATAAGGGGGGAGTGCTTACTGCTCAGCCGTAATCGTGCCGGCCCTCCCCGCCGCCCCCCAACTCCTCCAGGACGCACAGGATCTCCTCGATCTTCTAAAAGCACTCCGGGTCGGACAGGGTGTCGTCCCGCAAGATGGCCTGAATCTTCACCAGGGCCTGATAGCTGGCGCACTCCACCAGCTGGGCGGCGGTGCCCTCCAGGTCGGGAAACGTCACCTGGATTGTTCCGACGTGTTGGGTCAGCAGTCGGACCAGCATCGCCTCGTACAGCTCCATACGATCACCTCATGCAATATTATAGACTTGATTTGTAGAATGTCAAACTACAAATTATGAATAAGAGTCGATTTATGATAAAGAAGATTCACCATATACTTATTGTGGTGATGATATGGACATGTCACAAATCGACAAATATGAGAAGCTGGGGCTGAATATTGCCTATTACCGCCACATGAGAAAGATGACGCAGGAACAGCTGTCAGAAAAAGCGGATATAGACCGCACGCATTTAAGCAATATTGAACTGGCCAATTCAGCGGCATCGCTGGATGTTATTTTTCATCTGTCCGACGCCCTCCAGGTCCCGGTGTACAAATTGTTTGAATTTCGGGATTGAGGGGCGGCCCCTTGCCTTCCCCCCACAGGGGGGAAGGTGGCCCGAAGGGCCGGATGAGGGGGAGGAGGTTAGGAGCATCACCCCCGTGGGCACCCTCATCAGTCTCGCTTCGCTCGACAGCTTCCCCCTTGAAGGGGGAAGCCTTTTTTGTGTGGGGCGCGGCCTCCCGGACGCGCCCAAACCCGGTGCCTGCCGAGTCGTCAGGCACTGCGAAAGAACACGAGCCTGTAGGGCGGGGGACGACTCCCCCTATCAGGGGGAGATGGCCGAAGGCCAGAGGGGGTAGGGGACTGCCCCCTCCGCGGGCCGATGAGGACATCGGCCCCTACGAGGATGGACGGACCATTTGCGTGGGGCACGAGAAGGTGAATTGGCCCGAAGGGCCAAGAGAGGCCGGCCTGGGCCGCGACCCCGGCGCGCCCGAACCCGGCGCCTGCCGAGTCGTCAGGCGCCACGAAAAAAGCCCCCCTGCTCTTCTCCGCCGCCCCGGCCAGGGCGGCCGTTTTGCTGTTCCGACAAATTTCCTGTCCGCCCGGTCCCCTCTTTGTCTTTACCAACGGGCCCGGTTGTGCTATACTGACTATGTATGGGCCCCGCGGGGGCCGAAGAGGAGGAGACGACATGGATCTGACCGAGCGAATGGAGAGCAGCCAGACCATTTTTAAGGGACATATCGTCAAGCTGACGGTGGACCAGGTCCGCCTGCCCGACGGGAACCCCGCCCAGCGGGAGGTGGTCTATCACCCCGGCGGCGTGGCTGTGCTGGCCCTGGACGGGGAGAACAGGGTAACCCTGGTCCGGCAGTACCGATACCCCATCCGGCAGCTGCTGCTGGAGCTGCCCGCCGGCAAGCTGGACCACGGCCTGGAGGACCCCATCGAGGGGGCACGCCGGGAGCTGGCCGAGGAGACCGGCCTGGAGGCGGAGGAGTGGACCTATCTGGGCCACATCCTGGCCTCCCCCGGCTTCTGCACCGAGGACCTGCACATGTATCTGGCCCGGGGGCTGACCCGAAAGGGGCAGCACCTGGACGAGGACGAATTTTTGGATGTGGTCACCATGCCCTTTGAGGAGCTGGTCGGCCAGGTGATGGACGGCACCATCACCGACGCCAAGACGGTTGCCGCCACCCTGAAGGTGAAGGTCCTGCTGGGCCTGTGAGTGGAAGGAAAGAGAAAAAGGAGGCTGTTCCATGGGGAAGACCGTGTTGATCATCGAGGACGAACAGAATATCGTGGACATCCTGTCCTTCAATTTGGGCCGGGAGGGGTATGACACCCTGGAGGCCCTGGACGGCCCCACGGGGCTGCAGCTGGCCCTGGAGCAGAACCCCGACCTGATCCTGCTGGACCTGATGCTGCCCGGGATGGACGGCTTCGAGGTGTGCCGGCGCATCCGGGAGGCGGGCAGTTCGGTGCCCATCGTCATGCTCACCGCCCGGGAGGAGGAGG
>CALWYA010000174.1 GCA_944385645.1 uncultured Oscillospiraceae bacterium | reverse complement strand
AGCTGTCCCGGCTGGCCCCGCCGTCGGCGTTGAGGGCGGACAAGGGGATGCCCGTGTCCTTCTCCATGGCCTCCACCAGGTCGGCCACCTGATAGGCGATGGACTCCTGGGCCGCCCGGATGATGTGCTCCCGGGAGGTCCCCCGGGTGATGCCCACCAGGGCCCCCCGGGCGTACATGTCCCAGTAGGGGGCCCCCAGGCCGGTGAAGGCGGGGACCAGGTACACGCCCCCGGTGTCGGGCACCTTGGAGGCGTAGTACTCCGCGTCCCGGGCCTCGGAGAGGAAGCGCAGCTCGTCCCGGAGCCACTGGATGACCGCCCCGCCCACAAAGACCGAGCCCTCCAGGGCGTAGCGGGCCCGCCCGTCCCCGCTGGCGGCCACGGTGGTCACCAGGCCGTTCTGACTGCGGCACGGCCGCTCCCCGGTGTTCATCAGCAGGAAGCAGCCGGTGCCGTAGGTGTTCTTGGCCTCCCCGGGGTCGAAGCAGGTCTGCCCGAACAGGGCGGCCTGCTGATCCCCCGCCATGCCGGCGATGGGCACCTCCACCCCCTGGAGGTTGACGGCGCCGTACACCCGGCTGGAGGGCACGGGGGTGGGCAGCAGCTCCATGGGGATGTCCAGGGCCCGGCAGATCTCCTCGTCCCAGGCCAGCTTTCGGATGTCGAAGAGCATGGTGCGGCTGGCGTTGGTATAGTCGGTGACGTGGACCTTCCCGCCGGTGAGCTTCCACACCAGCCAGGAGTCCACCGTCCCGAAGAGCAGCTCCCCCCGCCGGGCCCGCTCCCGGGCCCCCTCCACCCGGTCCAGAATCCACTTCAGCTTGGTGGCGGAGAAGTAGGCGTCGATGAGCAGGCCGGTGCGCTCCTGGATGTAGGCGGTGAGGGCCCGGTCCCGCTTCAGCTCCTCGCACAGGCCGGCGGTGCGCCGGCACTGCCAGACGATGGCGTTGTAGATGGGCCGGCCGGTCTTCCGGTCCCACACCACGGTGGTCTCCCGCTGGTTGGTGATGCCGATGGCGGCCAGCTCCTCCGGGGCGACCCCCGTCTGGGCCAGGGCCTCGGTGAGCACCGAGTACTGGCTGGACCAGATCTCCATGGGGTCGTGCTCCACCCAGCCGGGCCGGGGGTAGAGCTGGGTGAACTCCCGCTGGGCGGAGCCCACGATATTCTGTGCCCGGTCGAAGAGGATGCAGCGGCTGCTGGTGGTGCCCTGGTCCAGGGCGGCGATGTACTGTTTCATAGACGGCACCTGCCTTTTCTGTCCATATCTGGCATGATCAGCGGTTGGCCAGCTGATAGATGGCCAGGATGTCCTCATACCCAAGCACCCGGAAGGCGCCGATGGTCCGCTGGCCGTGGAAGGTGCACCGGCGGGCCAGCTCCTCCAGCTCCGCCTGGGTCAGCACCCCGCAGCCCAGCTCGGTGAAGCAGGTGGGCATGCCCAGGGCGCGGAAGTAGTCCTCCGTGCGGTCGATGGCCTCCCGGGCGGTGCGCTCCGCCGGGGCGGCGGGGTCCAGCCCCCACACCCGGACGCCGTACTGGGCGAAGCGGGCCGGGTTGGTCTCCCAGCAGTACCGGGCCCAGCTGCCCCACACGGCGGACAGGGTGGCCCCGTGGGCGAAGTCGAACCGGGCGCTGAGCTCGTGGCCCAGCTGGTGGGGGGCGAAGTCCTTGGGGGCGCCCAGTCCGGTGAGGTTGTTGTGGGACAGGCTGCCCGCCCACATGAGCTCGCTCATGGCCTGCTCGTCCCGGGCGTTCTCGTGGGCCCGCCGGCCGCAGGCGATCACCGTGCGCAGCAGCCCCTCGGCGATCTCGTCGGTGAGCAGGTTGTCCGTCACCGAGGTGAAGTACCGGTCCAGGGTGTGCATCATGATGTCCACCACCCCGCAGGTGATCTGGAAGGGGGGCAGCGTGTAGGTGAGCTCCGGGTTGAGGATGGCGAACTTGGGGCGCAGCAGGTCGGAGCTCAGCCCCCGCTTCTCCAGGGTGTCGTCCCGGGTGAGGACGGCGGAGTCGCTGGTCTCGCTGCCGGCGGCGGAGATGGTGAGGACCGCCCCCACCGGGAGGATGCGCTCCACCGGCCGCTTCCGCAGCCAGAAGTCCCACAGGTCGGCCTCCGGGTCGGCGGCCCCCAGGGCGATGGCCTTGGCCGCATCGATGACGCTGCCGCCCCCCACGGCCAGGATCAGGTCGGCCCCGAAGTCCAGGGCCTTCTGGACCCCCTCCCGCGCCTGGAACAGGCGGGGATTGGGGTGGATGCCGCCGAAGGTTCCGCTGGCCAGGCCGGCCCCCTCCAGAGAGGCGAGCACCCGGTCCAGCAGGCCGCTGCGGCGGGCGCTCTCGCCCCCGTAGACCACCAGCACCCGCCGGGCGCCCAGCTGGGCGGCCTTGGGGCCGGCCTGTCCCTCGGTGCCCGGGCCGAAGGTAATGGCGGTGGGCTGATAAAATTCAAATGCGTGCATGAAGACGACCTCCTTCAGAATGGGGCGCGGGGCCCGCGTGATCTGCTGAGAAAACTCTACCACAACCGGGGCCGGGAGGCAAGAGAGCGGGCGGCTTTTTTCATCCCCGCACCCCCGCCCGCCGCCGGCATAGAATGGGGTGCGGCCAGACCGGGTCCCCCGGCGTGCCGCCATCATACCCAATCGTGCAGAAGGAGCGTTTTATGAGACGGTATTATTCTTCTGAGTGCGCCCAGAGCCGGCAGGACGGCGTGGTGGCCTACCTGAACGGCAGCGGCTGCGGCTGCAATTCGGGCTGCGGCTGCGGTTCCGGCTGCGGCTCGGGCTGCGGGAGCGTGCCCCCCTGTCCGGGGCCCGGTCCCGGACCCTGCCCCGGCCCGGTGCTGCCCCCGGTGCCCCCCTGCGGCGGCCCCGGGCCCAGACCGCCCTACCCCCCCATGGTGGGGCCCACCGGACCCACCGGCCCCCAGGGCTATCCCGGCCCCGCCGGTCCCACCGGCCCCACCGGGCCCCAGGGCATCCCCGGCCCCCAGGGGGCGCAGGGGCCGCAGGGCCCCCAGGGACCTCAGGGTCCCGCCGGCGCCACCGGCGCCACTGGTCCCACCGGCCCTGCCGGCGCGGCGGGCGCGGCCGGCGCCCAGGGGCCTGTCGGCCCCACCGGTCCCACCGGCCCCATGGGCGAGGGCCTGGAGACGGTGACCACCTTCACCCCCGGCGCCCTCTACCCCGAGGGGGAGTTCGTGACCTATAACGGCAGCCTGTACCGGGCCCGGATCGCCAACCCCACCGGGACGCCGGATACCTCCGCCGACTATCAGCTGGTGAGCGTCCAGGGTCCCACCGGTCCCACCGGCCCTGCCGGCGCCACGGGGGCCACCGGAGCCACCGGCGCCACCGGGGCGGAGGGCCCCACCGGACCTACCGGCCCCGCCGGTCCCCAGGGGGTCCAGGGCCCCACTGGCCCCACCGGTCCTGCCGGCGCCGCGGGCGCCACGGGCGCGGCCGGCCCTACCGGCCCCACCGGACCCGCCGGAGCCGCAGGCGCCCAGGGCGCGGTCGGCCCGACC
>CALWYA010000173.1 GCA_944385645.1 uncultured Oscillospiraceae bacterium | reverse complement strand
AAGGTGTGGAACATCTCCTCCTGGGTGGAGTCCCGGCCGGCGATGAACTGCACGTCGTCCATGAGGAACACGTCGGCTCCCCGGTACTTCTCCCGGAACTCCTGGTTCCGGCCCTCCCGGATGGCGTGGATCAGCTCGTTGGTGAAGGTGTCCCCCTTGATGTACACCACTTTGTAGTCGGGGAACTGGTCGTGGATGGTGTGGGCAATGGCATAGAGCAGGTGGGTCTTGCCCAGGCCGGACTCCCCGTAGATGAACAAGGGGTTATAGCTCTTGCCCGGGTTATCGGCCACCGCCCGGGCGGCGGCGTGGGCAAACTTGTTGGAGGAGCCCACCACAAACCGGTCGAAGGTGTACTCCTCGGTGCCGGGGAGAAAATCCCCCCGCTTCTCGTGTTCCCTGGCCTGGTCCAGCTCCCCCTCGGTGAGGATCACCACCTGAAAATCGGCGGAGAACAGCTCGTGAAGGGCGCTCTGGATGGCGGGGACGTAGCGGGCGGCGATGATGTCCCGCTTGAAGCGGGTGGGGGAGTAGAGGGTAAAGCTGCTCTCGTCCAGACTGACGGGCAGGGCGTCGTCGAACCAAGTGTTGATGGTGGTCTCGGTCATCTCATTGCGCATGAGGGAGACGACCTTGTCCCACACTTCCGCGGTGGGGTTCATGGGTGGTCCTCCTTTTGAGGTGTGCCGCTCTCTCCGGAGAGAGGGCCGGTAAACTTTCAAAGCGCCTTCTCCGGAGCCCGGAGAAGGCGGCAGAATTGATCCTCACTTATTATATCAAAAAAAGGGCTCTCCCGCAAGGGATTCATGGATTTTTTATTTATAATGTATGGGAGAGAGGGGGCAGAACTTGTGTCTGCCTGTTTGTCATACCACAAAATATAGAAGGGAGCGGAAAAAACGAAAAATTTCCCCGGAAATCCGGAAAAGATGGTTGACATGGGCCGCTTTCATCCGCTATAATGATAGCCGTATCTTTTGGGATGGGGGCTTTTGGCCGTCCATCTCGGCGGGATATGCCCTCCCACAGGAGGGAGAGACGCAGACCGCAGCCCTTCCGGGGGCTGTTGTTGGGCCGGGAGAGCCGGCTTACCATCAAATGAGGAGGTGTCCCCCATGCTTCGTACCTATCAGCCCAAGAAGCGCCAGCGCTCCAAGGAGCACGGCTTCCGCAAGCGCATGGCTACCCGCAACGGCCGCAAGGTGCTGGCCCGCCGCCGCGCCAAGGGCCGCGCCCGTCTGACTTACTGAGCGGCCGGGCGGAAACGCCCCGGCCACTCGGCGGACGGACCGGACCGACTCCCATGAGAAGCGGCAAGAGGACACAGGAAATATAGGACGCGCAAAAGGGGCGTGGGAGAAATTCCCCCGCCCTCTTCGTGCATCTGCCCTTTTTCACCTGCCCGGAGAGGAATGAGGACCATCATGGAGCACACCGTCTCCCTGAAACAGAATCACGAGTTCCGCCGGCTGTACCAGAAGGGAAAGAGCGCGGTCTCCCCCTTTTTCGCCATTTATTGCCGGCGGACCGGCCGGCCCCAGAGCCGGCTGGGTATCACCACCGGGGTGAAATTGGGCAACGCCGTCAAGCGCAACCGTGTCCGCCGCCGCATCCGGGAGCTGTACCGCACCAATGAGCACCGATTCTCTTCCGGCTATGACATCGTGGTGGTGGCCCGGACCCGGGCCATCTTTGCCCGCTACAGCGAGCTGGAACGCAGTTTTCTGCGCCTGATGAAGAAGCTGGAGCTGCTGGCCCCGGAGGAGAGGGAGCGATGAAGGGCGTGCTGTTGACACTGATCCGGTTCTATCAGCGGGCCATTTCCCCCCTGCGCCCCCCCTGCTGCCGCTTTATTCCCACCTGCTCCCAGTATGCCCTGGAGGCGGTGGAAAAATATGGCGCGGTGAAGGGGGGCTGGCTGGCTGTGCGCAGATTGCTGCGCTGCCACCCATTTCACCGGCAGAAGTCCGTGGAGTACGACCCCGTGCCCTGAGGACCGACGCCCAGACGATAACAATGCGGAGGTAATGTTGTGGGTATTATTTTACAGCCCTTTGCCTGGCTGCTGCTGACCTTCTATAACTGGTTTGACAGCTACGGCCTGGCGCTGATCCTGTTTGGCGTTGTGATCAAGCTCATCCTGTTCCCCGTCACCCTGAAGAGCAAGAAGAGCATGATCCAGACCAGCCTGCTGTCCGGCAAGATGCAGCAGCTGCAAAAGCAGTACGGCAAGGACCGGGAGCGGTACAACATGGAGGTCCAGAAGCTGTACGATCGGGAGAAGGTCAACCCCATGGGCGGCTGCCTGTGGTCCTTCATCCCCGTGGTTCTGCTGATCGCCCTGTTCTATATCATCCGGGAGCCCCTGACCTACTTTATGAGCCTGTCCGCGGAGCAGATCCAGGTGCTGGCCAAGGAGCTGGACTGGCAGACCGTGGCCGTGGCCAACGGCTGGGTGAGCCAGGGCGCGATGGATAAGCTGGTGGAGCAGATGGCCGCCGGCGACATCTCCTATGTGTTCCAGAACGGCGCTTATAACCAGCTGTATCTGCTGTCTCTGGTCACCCAGGACAATCTGGCCTCTCTCCAGGCGGCTTTGAACGCCGCTTTTGCCGGAGCGGGGGACAATCTGTTTATTCTGAATTTCGACTTCCTGAACGGCATCGACCTGTCCAGGATCCCCACGCCCATGTTCTGGAAGAACGGGCTGGACTGGCCCTCCATTGGCCTGTTCCTGCTGCCCGTGATCTCGGTGGTCACCTCTGTGTTGAGCATGAAGGTGTCCATGGCCACCAACCGGATCAACAACAATCAGCCCCAGAGCAGCCAGATGGAGCGCACCAACAAGATGATGATGTGGACCATGCCCCTCATCTCCATCTGGATCGGCTTCACCATCCCCGCCGGCCTGTCCGTCTACTGGACCTCCCAGTATGTGGTGAACATGATCCAGGAGGTCATCTGCAGCCGCATCCTGAAAAAGGATTATGAGGCCGCCCGGGCCGCCGCCGCCGAGCGGGAGCGCCAGGACAAGGAGGCGGAGAAGAAGCGCAAGGAGGAGGCCCGTCTGGAGCGGGCCCGCCGCATCGAGGAGGAGAAGCAGAACCGGGGCAAGAAGAAGCACACCCCCAAGAAGAAGGACGAGGAGCCCGATCACGAGGGGGTCAACAAGGACGACAGCCGGGAGGGCATCCGCGCCTATGCCCGGGGCCGGGCCTATATCCCCAACCGCTTCGGCGGGGTCACGCCCTATACCGATCCGGACGCCCTAATCCGCGCCCAGGCACAGGCGGAGCAGGAGCGCCGGCAGCAGGGGAAGAAGGACCAGAAGAAGTCCAAGGAGGGGCCGGAGCAGAAGGCCGCCGCCCCTGTGACCGCCCCCGAGGAGCAGCCCGCCGTCCGGGAGGAGGAGCGGACTTCCGCCGCCGCTCCCCAGGCGTCCGCCCAGCCGGTCCCCGAGGAGGTCTCCGCCCCTGTGGAGACCGAGGAGATCGAGGTCGAGGTGGAGCAGATCGAGGAGGAGCTCCCCGAGTCTGAGGACGACAAGAATGAGGGTGTCT
>CALWYA010000172.1 GCA_944385645.1 uncultured Oscillospiraceae bacterium | reverse complement strand
CAGGCGATCACCGCCGCCCCCTGGTCCAGCAGGTACTGGATGGTGGGCAGGGCGGCCCGGATGCGCTTGTCGTCGGTGATGACGCCGCTGCCGTCCTTGGCCATGGGCACGTTGAAGTCGCAGCGCAGCAGGACCTTCTTGCCCTTCACGTCGATGTCCTTCACGGTCTTTTTGTTATAGTTCATTTCATCGGCTCCTTTCGTGTGGGGTCAGAGTTTCAGAAATCAGAAGTCGCCCTTCCGGACCTCCGCCGCCATCTCCCCCTCCCCGCTCAGGCCGGGGAAGCCCTGCTGCCGCAGGGCCTCATAGGCCAGCACGGCCACCGAGTTGGCCAGGTTCAGGCTCCGGGCGTCGGGCCGCATGGGGATGCGCAGACAGCGGTCATGGTACCGCTCCCGCAGCTCCCGGGGCAGTCCGGCGGTCTCCTTGCCGAACATGAGCCAGCAACCCTCCCGAAAGTCCGCCCGGGTGTAGTCCCGGGGGGCCTTGGTGGTGGCCAGCCACAGGTCAGGGTTCGGATTGACGGCGAAGAAGTGGTCCAGCCCCTCGTACACCCGCAGGTCCACCATGGACCAGTAGTCCAGCCCCGCCCGGCGCACCGCCTTTTCGCTGATGTCGAAGCCCAGGGGCTTGACCAGGTGCAGGCGGCTGCGGGTGGCGGCGCAGGTGCGGGCGATGTTGCCGGTATTCTGCGGGATCTCCGGCTCCACCAAAACGATGTTCAGCACATAGGCCCCTCCTTGCATTCGCGTGTCCCATTTTAGCCCAAACCAAAGAGAATTTCAACTGCAATTTGGTCGAAAAAGCGTAAAATCTTCAAATTTTTCTTTAAAACCCATTGGAATCCAACATTTTCAGCACTTTTCAGCACTTTCACCGCCGGCGTCCCCCTTTTTTCGGCATTGTGCCGAAGGGGATGCGGACCTGTCAAAAAGGTTCCCAGGCGGCGGGGTAGGCCCACAAAAGGGAAGACTAAGGGCCACCCCCTCATCCGTCACGGCCTCCGGCCGTGCCACCTTCCCCCCAAGGGGAAGGTCCGGGGCGGGTCTACCAGTGCGCCCAGAACGGGCGGGCGGCCACATGGGGCCGCCCCTTCGTCGTCGCAAGCTCCATACGCCCCAGGGCGGCTTCTCTTGGCCCTTCGGGCCAATTCACCTTCTCGTTCGCTTCCGCCTGGCGGCGAAAGCTTCCTCATTCCGCTGCTTCGACTCTCCCCATGCGACCCGGTGCGCAGCCGTTGGCGGCTTTGCCGCCCTACGGATGCGGCCTACCCCCTGCGGGTACTTCACTGGGCTCGCGCGGGGGCCCCATAATAGCCCCCCTTGTCAAAGGGGGCAGGGCACCCCCAAAATTATCAATTCTCAATTATCAATTCCTAATTCCTAACTCCTCATTCCTAATTCTAACTCCTATCTCCTATCTCATATCTCCTATCTCATATCTCCTATCTTCACTCTCCACTCTTCACTCTTCCCTCTCCACTCTTCCCAATCCCCTTCCCGTGTGCTATAATGTCGCCGTACAAAATCCGGCCGCCGGCGGGCGGGCCGAGGGAGGTCTTTTCCATGTCTCACAGCGTCGAGATCCTGTCCGTGGGCACCGAGCTGCTCCTGGGCAACATCGCCAATCTGGACGCCCAGATTCTGTCCCAGGGGCTCAGCGAGCTGGGCCTGAACGTCTTCTGGCACACCGTGGTGGGGGACAACCCCCAGCGGGCGAAGGAGGCGGTGGCCATTGCCAAGGAGCGGGCCGACATCATCATCACCACCGGAGGGCTGGGCCCCACCTGCGACGATCTGACTAAGAACGTCCTGGCCGAGGCCTTCGGCAAGGAGCTGCTCTTTCACGAGGAGTGCGCCCAGCGCATCCGGGCCTATTTCCAGCGCATCGGCCGGGAGATGACCGACAACAACTTGCAGCAGGCCATGTTGCCCGAGGGCTGCACCGTGCTGGACAACGACTGGGGCACCGCCCCGGGCTGCGCCTTCTTTGCCGAGGGCGTCCACGTCATCATGCTCCCCGGCCCCCCCAGCGAGTGCCGCCCCATGTTCCAGCACCGGGCCCGGCCCTACCTCCTGTCCCTGTCCGAGGGGGTCATCGCCTCCCACACCATCAAGCTCTTCGGCATCGGGGAGTCCACCATGGAGGCCCAGCTGCGGGAGCAGATGAACGCCATGTCCAACCCCACCCTGGCCCCCTACGCCAAGGAGGGGGAGTGCGAGCTGCGGGTCACCGCCAAGGCCGCCACCGACGAGGCGGCCCAGGCCCTGCTGAAGCCCACGGTGGAGGAGATGAAGCGGCTCTTCGGCCGGAAGGTCTACGGGGTGGACGTGCCCTCCCTGGAGTACGTGGTGCTGGAGGGGCTGAAGGCCCAGGGGCTCACCATCGGGGTGGCCGAGAGCTGCACCGGCGGCCTCATGGCCAAGCGGCTCACCGACATTCCCGGAGCCTCCCAGGTGTTTAAGGGGGGCATCGTCTCCTATACCAACGAGGTGAAGAACCGGGTCCTGGGGGTGCCCCAGGACCTGCTGGACCAGCACGGGGCGGTCTCTGCCCCGGTGGCCCTTGCCATGGCCCAGGGAGCCCGGCAGGCGCTGGGGTGCGACATTGCCCTGTCCTCCACCGGGGTGGCCGGCCCTGACCGGGACGACCGGGGCAACGAGGTGGGCACCATGTTCGTGGCCATCGCCACCCCCCGGGACAGTTTCGTGCGCCCCCTCCACCTGGGCAGCCGCCCGGTGCGGGAGCGGCTGCGCATCCAGACGGCCAGCCACGCCTTCGATCTGGCCCGGCGGTATCTGGCCGGCCTGCCCTATGGGAAGCAGACCTGATTGCTCCCCCTTCTCTCCCATTTCAGACAGACGCTCCCCCGCGCTTTTCAGCGCGGGGGAGCGTTTCAGCGCGGGGGAGCGTTTTTCGCTGTTTCGTCGGTTATTTGCCCGGCTTGAAGCCGTCCTTCAGGCTCACCGCCCGGTTGAACACCAGGGCGCCGGGCCGGGAGTCCTTGCTGTCGGCGCAGAAGTAGCCCAGGCGCAGGAACTGGAACCGGTCGCTGGGCCGGGCGGCGGCCAGGGAGGCCTCCAGCTTGCAGCCCGTCAGCACCTCCAGGGAATTAGGGTTCAGGCAGGCCAGGAAGTCCTTGTCCCCGGCGTCGGGGTCCGGGTCGGAGAACAGGTTGTCGTATAGCCGCACCTCGGCGTCCACGGCGGTGGCGGCGTCCACCCAGTGGATGGTGGCCCCCTTCACCTTCCGCCCGTCGGCCGGGTTGCCCCCTCTGGACTCGGGGTCGTACTCGGCCAGGATCTCCACCACCTTCCCGCTCTCGTCCTTGACGCAGCCGGTGCAGCGGATCAGGTAGGCCCCCTTCAGCCGGCACTCGGGGCCGTCGGGGTAGAGCCGCTTGTACTTGGGGATGGGGGTCTCCAGGAAGTCCTCCTCCTCCACGTACAGGTGGCGGGAGAAGGTGACGGGCCGGGCGCCCGCCTCCGGGTCGTTGGGGTTGTTCTCCACGGGGAAGGTCTCGGACTGCCCCTCGGGGTAGTTGGTGATGGTCAGGCGCACCGGGCGCAGGACAGCCATG
>CALWYA010000171.1 GCA_944385645.1 uncultured Oscillospiraceae bacterium | reverse complement strand
GGGGGTGTTTCGATTCCGAACCAGCCAGACGGCCAGACAGATCCGTTCCGCCCAGGAGGCCAGCAGCCGGCGCAGCGCATCCGACAGAGCGGACCGTCTCCGGCTCGGGCGAACTGTCCGGACCACCCGCCTGCCCCCGACCCGGACCTTGCCCAGCATGCGCAGGCACCAGACCGCCAGGGCCAGCGCTCCGGCTGCCATCAGCACCGCCAGCGCCGCCGCGAAAATAGGGTTGGCCTCCGCCGCCCCCAAATCCTCGGGCAGCTCCATCTGGGTCGGCTCCATAGCCAGCTCCCCCTCCTCCGTGGGCGCGGGCAGCAGGGAGAGCAGCCAGATCAGGGCCCTTCCCAGCAGGTCGGCCGCGGAACGGACGGCGGCAGTCAGCATGCTCCAGAGCGCCGTCACACCCTGCCCCGCCGGCGCGGCCGCGAAGCTCACCAGCAGAAACACCAGGGCGAAGAGGGCCAGGAAGGCCGCCCCCACAAAGGCCCAGCCCCGGGCCCCCAGTCCCCCGCCGACCCGGCGGAGCATCAGGCCCAGCAGGGCGCCCGCGCACCCGATACAGGCCGGGATCAGCTGGCAGGACGGCACCTGGACCGCGGCTCCATAGGCTGTGAACAAAATCAGCGTCACCAGACTGCCATCCAGGCACAGGATCACCCTGGGCAGCGCCGGCGGCTCCATGACCAGCCCGGCGCCCCGCACCGTCAGCCAGGCGCAGAATACAGCGGCAGACACCAGCGTCCACCACCGGCCCCAGCCGATGTCCGCCGCCATGGCCCCGAAGAGGGCCAGCCCCACCGCGCAGTTGAACAGGACCAGCGCCCGGGCGCTCCGCTCCCGCCGCAGGAACAGCCGGTTCAGTCCATAGACCGCGGGGCCGTAGGGCAGGAGCGCCAGGGGAAAGATCAGCCCGGTCTGCCCCGCCTGGGCAAACCAGTACACCGCCGTGCAGAATATGCAGGCCATGCTCAGCTGGACGGACAGGGCGCTCACCAGCTCGTTCCTACCCTCCATAGCCGTCCTCCTTCAGGCTGCGCAGACAGACCGTCTCGTACTCCCCGAAGGGCTTGTCGTTCCGATAGGTCAGGATGCTGGCGCAGGTGTGGTCCAGATACCGGGTCAGCAGCGCCCGGCCAGGCAGACAGGCGGTGCTGTAGGCGATGTAGTAAAAGCGGCCCACGCCCCGGGCGGACCGGACCAGGGGGGCCGCGTCAAAGTCCGGGAGCTGATCCACGATCTGTCCGCCGTCCGTATCCCGGACCGGCTCCGCCGGCTCATAGGCCGCCAGGGCGCACAGCAGGTCCTCCGTGGTGCTGGAGAGGGCAAACAGGTTGACCGCCTCTCCTCCCCGCCCCGCGCTCAGGCTCAGGCCGCAGCGCACCTGCGCCCCCTCCAGGCGGACCAGCTCGGACGCCAGGATGCTCAGGGCGTCCTCCAGCTCCTCCGGACGGGGATGGGCCCCGCTGAAGCTCTCGCCGTCAAAAATGAAGTGAACGCTCTTGGGCAGAATATCCTCGTACACGTTGACCGACAGCGGCAACCCCCGGGCCGTCAGCCGCCAGTTGATGCGCCTGAGGGAGTCGGAGGTCTGATAATCCCGGGTGGAGCGGATCACCGTAACATCCTCCATCACGCCCCGGGTGCCCGTGTCGGCGTTCCACAGGTTGCGGAGAAACAGATCGGGCCGCACCTCCACCAGCGCGGGATAGACGGCGAACTGGCGGGCCTCCTCCCGGGGCAGGGGACAGTCGATCTGAGTCAGGCCGAAGCCATCGCCGGTCCGCAGCCGCCACCCGGCGCTGGAGTACACTCCCCTGCGGTTGGCGCGCCAGCGGATGGACAGGCGGGCCGTCTCGTACCACAGCAGGAAGGAGCACCGCTTCTCCCCCACCAGCTGGGTGGAGGCGCCCATCTCCTCCAGCCCCAGCATCTCCCAGTCGTCCGGCTTGCGGCTCTCCTCCGGGGTCAGGCACAGGGACCGGGACAGGGGGAAGAACAGCTCCAGCCAGACCAGAGGGAGGAACTTGTCGTTGCGCACCGTCAGCTCCAGCCGGACCTCCTCCCCCGGAAGCATCCCCCGCGCCGCCCCGGAGACGGAGACCGAGACCTTCCGCGCGGCCAGCGCCGCCCACGCCCGGGAGGCCCCTGCCAGCAGAAAGACAAACATCAGGACAAAGGCCAGCCGCTCCTGCCGGAAAAAGGCGGCCAGAACGCCGCCCAGGAGCAGGAGTCCCAGGACCGGGAGGGACACCAGGACGCTGGAGCGGCGAAAGGAGGGAGCCGGACTCATGCCCCTCTCCCCTTCCAGTCCGGGGAGGCCTCCACCCGGGAGAGCACGTCGTCCAGCACGGCGGCGGCGCTGGCGCCGGAGAATCGGGCGCCGCCCGAGAGCATCAGCCGGTGCTCCAGCACGGGGTGGGCCAGGACCTTGACGTCGTCGGGGGTGACAAAGCCTCTCCCCTCCATGGCGGCCCACACCTTCGCCGCCCGGTACAGCCCCCGGGAGGCCCGGGGGCTGGCCCCCATGACCAGCTGATCGTGGGTGCGGGTCATGGCCGCCAGCGCCACGATATAATCGGCCACCGCGTTGGACACGTGGACCGCGGCGATCTCCTTCTGTGTCCGGACCAGCTCCTCCGCGCTGGTGACGGCCCGCACCTGGCCGAAGGGGATCTCGTCCCCCAGGTTCCGCAGCATCTCCCGCTCCTCCTCCGGCCGGGGATACCCCATGCTGATCCGGATCAAAAACCGGTCCATCTGGGCCGCGGGCAGGCGGAAGGTGCTCTCCGACTCCACCGGATTCTGGGTGGCCAGCACCAGGAAGGGCTCCGGCAGGCGGAACTGCTCCCCGTCAATGGAGATCTGCCGCTCCTCCATGGCCTCCAGCAGGGCCGACTGGGTGCGGGGGATGGCCCGGTTGATCTCGTCGGCCAGCAGGAGGTTGGTCATCACCGGACCCTGCCGCAGCTCGAATTCCCCGGTCTTCTGATTGAAGATCCGCATCCCGATGATGTCGCTGGGCAGCATGTCCGGCACGAACTGGATCCGGCCGGAGCGGCATCCCAGGGCCAGGGAGATGGCCTTGACCAGCGTGGTCTTGCCCACGCCGGGCAGATCGTCCAGCAGCACATGGCCGTCTGCCAGGACGGCCATAATAATCAGCCGGATCCGGTCGGATTTCCCCACAATGATTTTTTCTGTCTCCTCCTGGATCTCCCGGGCCAGTCTGCAAATATCCATGTTCGCGCTCCTCTGGTGTGATGCAAAGTCTTCTCACGGGAAAGGGCACTTCTCCGCCCTATTTCCCGCCGAACTTCTCTTGGGCGTACCGCAGCAGGTCCTCCCGGAAGTCCGGGTGGGCGATGGCGGCCATGGCCTGGGCCCGCTCCCACAGGGTCTTGCCCGACAGCTCGGCCACCCCGTACTCGGTGACCACGTACTGCACCATGGTCCGGGGGGCGGACACGGCGCTCCCCGCCGGGATGCAGGGGACGATGTTGGATTTCAGGGTGCCGTCCTTCCGCCTGTGGGTGGCGTTCAGGCAGACGAAGCCCTTGCCGCCCCGGGAGCGGTAGGCCCCCTCCAGGAAGTCCAGCT
>CALWYA010000170.1 GCA_944385645.1 uncultured Oscillospiraceae bacterium | reverse complement strand
GACAGGCCGGTGAGCACCACCAGCTTGTCCCGGGGGATGGACACGTCGATGTTCTTCAGGTTGTTCACCCGGGCGCCCTTGACAAAAATATGGTCTTGCATGCTCGTTCCTCTCTCACGTGTGTTCCAAATTCAAACGATGACCCGCAGGGCCTGCCAGTACAGGACCAGGCAGGTCAGGGTCAGGATCAGCCACTCGATGCGCTCCAAGAGGATGTACCAGTCGGAGGGCTCCGCCTCGTCCACGTTCCGCACATGGCCCCACAGGCTCAGGCGGAAGAAAAAGCCGGGGAAGCAGATCTGGAGGACGTTCACCAGGGCGATCAGCGTCACCCCAAGCCAGGCGAGCAGGCTCCCCCGGTGGGTGAGCTCCGGCCCCAGGGCCACCTCAACCAGATCAGACAGGCTGGGCTCATAGTATTCCCGCGCCGTGATCTCCTGGCCGTCCCGCCAGATGGTCTCCCCTGACATCATGTAGAAATGACTGTCCTCCCACAAAGGCTCTCCGTCCTCCTGGTACAAACCATCCCCCGGCCGGTAACCGCCCCGGAAGAGCTGCTCCTCCCCCTGGGTGATCTCCAGCCCGATCATGCCGCCCCGCTTCGGGGGAATGGCGGAGGGGTCCTCCATCACCTGATAGGGGCCGTAGTCGTACTCCCCCCGCTGATAGGTAACCGCCCCCTCCGGAGAGACGGTGAAGCGGACGGGCTTCCAGTCCAGCTTGCCCTCATAGACGCGGGTCTCCCCCTCGGTCCTGGGGTAGAGCAGGGTCCCGCCGTACTCCAGGCCGGGCCGGTTCACCGCCGCCAGAACGGCGACGAAAAACGCGAGGATCTCAACGGCCATCGCAATCAGCAGCACCCGCCGGTACCAGTTCATTTCGGTCCACTTTGCTTTCAGCGCGGTCATGGTAAGCCCTCCTTGTCAGAAGCGGATTTTCTCCTGGCTTTCAATGAAGTTCCAACATTCCCCCCGCACCCCGCAGGGCATCCGGGAACAGCCCCCGGGCCAGCAGGAACTGGTCGGGCACGCCGGAGGCGTTGACAAAGCCCAGAGAGACGGCGTTCTGGAAGCCGTACCGGCCGTAGTAGTCCGGGTCGCCCACCAGAAACAGGGCGTTGTACCCCAGCTCCGCCGCCCGGTGCCCCCCCGCTTGGAGAAGCTGTCCGCCCAGGCCCCGGTTTCGGTCCTCCAGCCGGACGCACAGGGGGGCCACCATCAGCCCCCGCAGGCCCTCCGGCCCGCCGGGCACCGGCAATTCCGTGAGGAGGATATGGCCGATGAGCTGTCCGTTCTCCTCCGCCGCCAGCTCCAGCTCCGGGCGGTAGGTATCCCGCCGGCGCAGCGCCCGCACAAAGTCCTGTTCAGTCCCGTCGCTGACCTTCGCCGTGGCAAAAGCCGCCCGGACCAGTTCGTATATCGCCGCATGATCCCGCTCCTGCGCCTGCCGAATCTTCATAATCTGTGCTCCTCTCCCGTATCCCGGGCCGGCCGCTCCCGCAGAAGGAGCACCGCCCCCAGCACGCACAGGATGCCCAGACCCACCCAGGGGCTCATGGGCTCGTGAAAGGCCAGGGTGCCCACCAGGGCGGCCACCACCGGCTCCACCGAGGCCAGGATGGCGGCCCGACCGCTCTCCACCCGGGCCAGGCCGGCGGTGTACAGCAGGTAGGGCAGGACGGTGGACACCACCACCAGCCCCAGGGCCGCCGGCAGGGCCCCCGCCGTCCCCGCGGCCGCCCCCAGCTCCGCCGGGTCCAGGAAGACCAGCGCCCCCGCCCCGGCAAAGAGGAAGGTGTACAGGGTCACGGTATAGGGCCCGTAGTGGGCCAGGGCGTACCGGCCGAAGATGGAGTAGAGGGCGTAGAAGAACCCCGCCCCCAGCCCCAGCAGGAAGCCGGCCGGGGTGAGCTGGGCCCCGCCGCTGAGCACCCCCGTCACCAGGACGCAGCCCCCGAAGGTCAGCCCCAGGGCGGCCAGCTTCCGCCGGGTGAGCTTCTCCCGCCACAGCAGGGCGGACAGCACCACCACGAAGGCGGGGGAGGTGTACAGCAGAATGGCGGCCACCGCCAGGGAGCACTGCTCCTGGCAGCTGAAATAGCACCAGGTGAACAGCAGCACGCTCACCACCCCGGTGCCGAAGAACCAGCCCAGGTGCCGGGGGGACACCCGGAAGGCGTCCCGCTTCCACACCAGCAGCACCAGGGCCAGCACCGCCAGCCCGCCCAGGTTGCGCACCAGCACGATGCTCCGGGGGGACAGGCCCGCCCCCATGAGGGCGCGGTTGAACAGGCCGATGAGTCCCCACAGGGAGGCCCCCGCCAGCACCAGGGCGCCGCCGGTCCCCTGTCCCCCGCCTGCGCGCCCGGGGCTCACGGGTCCACCGTCAGGTCGGCGGTCCCCGCCCCCACCAGGGCGATGAGGTCGGCGGGGGCCAGCTCCACCTGATAGCCCACCTTTCCCGCGGAGACCAGGATCGTGTCCAGGATCTCCGCCGTCTCGTGGAAGACGGTGGGGTACTGCTTCTTCATGCCGATGGGGGAGCAGCCCCCGTGGACGTAGCCGGTGAGGGGGAGCAGCTCCTTCTGGCGGAGCATGGCGACGGACTTCTCCCCCACCGCCTTGGCCGCCTTTTTCAGGTCCAGGCTGTCCCCCACCGGGATGTCGAAGACATACAGGGCGTTGGAGGCCCCCCGGGCCACCAGGGTCTTGAACACCGTCTCCGGGTCCTGCCCCAGGGACCGGGCCACCGCCAGCCCGTCGGGGGCGGCGTCCCCGTCGTGGGGGTAGGCGTGGGGGGTGTAGGGGATGTTTTTCTGCTCCAGGATGCGCATGACGTTGGTTTTTTCGTCTTTTTTGGACATGGTTTTATGCCTCAGTTCCTGTGTAATAGCAGTCCTCCCGCCATTTGGCGGGGTTGGTGTCCATGTAGTCCCAAACGCGGAGATAGTCCGCGTCGGTGCGGATGATCTGGTCGTGGTAGCCCCGCTGCCAAACATTTTCTCCGCAAGCCAGAGTCACCTTCCGCTTAAAATATCGAACGACCCATGGTACGGAGTGCGTAGGGGCCGATGTCCCCATCGGCCCGTCTCCCCATGCTTGAATTTGAATCAACAAATGCACATGGTTCGGCATGACAATATATTTTTTCACATCTGGCATTTGAGACAATACCTGATCCACAATCTCTCCCATTTGCGATAACCTGACGTGCGGGCCGATGAGGACATCGGCCCCTACGACAACGCGGCCTAATACGTGCGCTCGGTCCTTCGTGCAAATCGTCACAAAATAGCACCCCGGCTGGCTGTAATCGTACCCGGCCAATCGGTTTGCCTTTCTCCTCGGCAGTTCTCCCATGACGTCCCGCTCACTTCCCCCGCAGCTCGATAATCTGATCCCGCAGGGCGGCGGCCAGCTCGAACTCCAGCATCTTGGCGGCCACCCCACGGGCAGAGCCCGCGGGGGCCCCATTTTTTAACTCCTCGGCGGAAATGAATTCCGCCTGCGGCAATTCTCCGCTCCGCTACGAATTGACGCGCCGCACGGCGCGCCCGCGCGGTGCGCGGGTAGAAGGAGGCCGCCTTCCTCACTTCCCCCGCAGCTCGATGATCTGGTCTCTTAAC
>CALWYA010000169.1 GCA_944385645.1 uncultured Oscillospiraceae bacterium | reverse complement strand
CCGACCTGCGGTACAAGGAGGTCATCAGCGTGGAGGACGGCAGCCGCTTCGGCTATGTGGGGGACATGGAGATCGACCTGGACAGCGGGCAGGTGCGGGCTCTGGTGGTACCCGGCCGGCGGCGGCTGTTCGGCCTGCTGGGCCGGGAGGAGGACCAGTACATCCCCTGGAGCGCGGTGCGCCGGTTCGGGGAGGACATCATCCTGGTGGAGCGCCGCTATCCCCGCCGCTCCCCCCGCAGGAGAGAGGGATAAAAATAGCCCGCCGGCGCGGCCGGCGGGCTATCTTTATAGTTCCACCGCGGTGTCGGTGGCGAAGAACCACAGCACCCGCCGGCCCACCGGCCGGCCCAGAATGGCCGACAGGGCCCGGCTGTACGCCTCCAGCTGGGGGCGGTACTCCTCCGCCCGGGCCCGCTCGCCGCCGGGGGACACCCGGTCGCTCTTGAAGTCCAGGACGGCGACCGAGTCCCCCTCCTCGAACCAAGCGTCGATGACCCCCTGGAGCAGGATCTCCTCCCCCTCCCCGTCGGGGAAGTAGTCCGAAGCGGGGACCAGGAGGGAGAACTTGAACTCCCGCTCGCACCGGGGGGAGGCGGCCATGGCCCGGCCCAGGGGACTGTCCCAGAAGGCGGCCAGCCGGCCGGCGTCCACCGCCTGCCGCTGGAGGGGGGTGAGGAAGCCCTCCCGGGCCAGCCGGTCCAGCTCCCCCTCGATCCCCGCCGCCGTCCGGTCCCCCTCCAGGGGGAGGTACTGCATGGCCAGGTGGAGGGCGGTGCCCCGCTGGGCAGGGGTGAGGCCCCGCTCCTCGGCCACGAAGTCGGGCCGGGAGATGGGCTGTCCCCGGCGGGAGGGGGGGGCGGCCTCCTCCGCCGCCTCCCGGTCCTGGGCCCGGCCCTTCAGCTGGGTGGCGGTGAGCTTGGAGGGCAGGGCCGCGGCGGCCCGGTGGGGGTACTCCCACCCCAGGACGGCGGCCAGCTCGTCCGCCCGCTCCTCCCGCTCCGGCTCCGGGGCAAGGTCCGTGAAGCGGCCGCTCTCTTCCTCCGGGTGGGCCAGGGGCCGGCCCTCCACCCAGCGGATGTCCCAGGCGGGGCCCAGGTTCTCCGTTTCCACGTCGGGCAGGCCGGCCAGCTCTCGCAGGGGGGCGGCCTCCGGCCGGGTGAGGGCGTGGAGGAGCACCCAGGCCCCCACGCTTTGCTGCTGCTCCAGCACCACCGGGGAGAGGGGAACCGACAGCCCATCCCCCAGCCGGCCCAGGGCGTCCAGCCCCTCAGGCAGGGCCAGGGTGAGGATCAGCTTCTCCCGGGCCCGGGTCATGGCCACGTAGAGCAGCCGCAGCTCCTCGGCCATCATCTCCCGCTCCAGCTGGCGTCTCACCGCCCGCCGGGCCACGGTGTCGTACTCCACCATCCGCGCCTGGTCCAGCCCCCGGGGACCCACCCCCAGGGCGGGGTGGAACAGGACGGGGCGCATCAGGTCGTCCCGGTTCAGCCGCCGGGTGAGACCGCACACCAGCACCACCGGCTTCTCCAGGCCCTTGGACCGGTGGATGGACAGGATGGAGACCCCCTCCCCCTGTCCCCCGGCCGACGGGGCGGGGAGGCGGCCCCCGGTCTCCTCCAGGCGGTCCAGCCGCAGGAGGAACTGGAACAGGGTGCGGCAGCCGCCCTCCTCCAGCTGGCCGGCCAGGGCGTACAGGGCCAGCAGGTTGGCCTGCCGCCCCTCGCCCCCCTCCATGGCCCCGAAGATACCCAGGAGGTTGGTCTGTTCGTAGACATGCCAGATGAGCTGCCGGCAGGTGCGGTCCCCCGCCCCGAAGCGCAGCCCCTCCAGCTGCTCCAGAAATTCCTTACAGGCCCCGTCTCCCCCGTCGGCCGCCCGGACCAGGGCGGTGTAGAAGTCCCCGGCGCTGTCCGCGCGCAGCAGGGCCAGCTGGTCGGCGGTGAAGCCGTACACCGGGGAGCGCAGGGCGGCGATGAGGGGGACGTCCTGCCGGGGATTGTCCACAATGCGCAAAATGGACAGGGCCACCCGCACCTCGGTGCTCTCCAGGAAGTCCTCCCCCCCGTCGGCGGACCAGGGGATGCCCGCCTCCTCCAGGGCCCGGACGTAGTGGGGCAGCACGCTGCCCGGACTGCGCAGGAGGATCATCACGTCGGAGGGCCGCAGGGGCCGCGGCCCCTCCTCCCCCTCCACCAGCAGGGGCCGGCGCAGCAGCTCCCCCACCCGCCGGGCGGCGAAGCGGGCCTCCAGCAGGTCCTTGCTCTCCTTCTCCCCCTCCTGGTCCCCCAGGAAGGACAGATCCAGGGCGTCCAGCTCCAGGGCATAGCCCTCCCCCGCCGGGAACGCCCGGCCGGGGACCAGGGCCTGGTCGTCGGTGTAGTCCAGCTCCCCGAACTCAGTTGACATAATGTTTCTAAAGAGGTCGTTGCACCCCAGCAGCACCTGGGGCCGGGACCGGAAGTTCTTGGACAGCAGCCGCTTCCGGGGCCTGCCCTCCTCCGCCCCGTCCCCCAGGGGGAAGCGGCGGTACTTGTCCAGGAAGATGGTGGGGTCGGCCAGGCGGAAGCGGTAGATGGACTGCTTCACGTCCCCCACCTGAAACAGCTTCCGCCCTCCGTCGGAGACGGCGTCAAAGATGGCGTTCTGCACCTGGTTGGTGTCCTGGTACTCGTCCACCAGCACCTCCTCATACCGCCCGGCCCACAGCCGGGCCAGGGGGGTAGGCTCCCCCCTCCCGTCGGTGAGCAGTTTCACGGCGAAGTGCTCCAGATCGGAGAAGTCCACCACCCCCCGGCGGCGCTTTTCTTTGGCATAGGCGGTCTGGAAGTCCCCCACCAGGTCCATGAGGGCCATCACGGCGGGGGCGGACAGGCGCAGCTCCTCCAGTCCGGCGGCGCTGTCCCCCTCCAGCTGCTCGGACAGGCGGTCCAGCAGCTTCTTGCACCGGGTCCGGACCGCCTTGACCCGCTCCCCGTCCCGGAAGGCCCGTTCCTCCTCCATGGGACTGATCTCCTGCGTCCGCTTTTTCTTTCGTCCGGCGGCGGGAAAGGGGATGGGCAGACAGGCAGCCGCCCCGTCCCAGCTGTCGGCGGCCAGGAAGGCCCTCAGGCCGTCCAGGGCAGCCTCCAGGGAGGGGGCGTAGTTGGCCTGGAGCAGCTCGTCCCCCTGGCACAGGGCCAGGGCGGCGGCCAGCCGGTCCCGGCAGAAGGCGGCCTGCCGCCTGGCGTCGGCCAGCAGCAGTCCCCCCCAGGCGGTCTGGGCCAGGTCGCGCACCCCCTCCAGCGCCCACGTCTCCTTCTGCTCCGCCAGCCACCGGGCGGGGTCCGGGTGGCTCTGGAGGCGGCGGAACACATCCAGGGCGATCTGGACCAGCTGCCGGTCGTCCCGGCCCGCCCCCAGGGTGTCGGCCAGCAGGGCGAAGGCCGGGTCCAGGTCCTCATACCGCCGGTCCAGCACCTCCTCCAGGGTCCGGAGCATGAGGACGTTGGCCTCCCCCTCGTCGCACAGGCGGAAGTCCGGGTCCAGGTCCAGCTGGCTGCCGCTCTCCCGGAGGAGGGCGGCGCAGAAGGCGTGGATGGTGGAGATCTGGGCCCGGTAGACCAGGGTGGTCTGCCGGCGCAGGTGCCGGTCCCCGGGGAT
>CALWYA010000168.1 GCA_944385645.1 uncultured Oscillospiraceae bacterium | reverse complement strand
TTCCCGGCAGTCTGGGCGGCGCTATCACCATGAACGCGGGCGCTTACGGCGGCGAGATGGCCCAGGTGGTGACGGCGGTCACCTGTCTCTCCCGGGCCGGTGAGCTGGAGGTCGGCCCCGCGGACCGGTGCGCGTTTTCCTACCGGCACAGCGCCTTCTCCGACGGGAGCCGGCTGATCCTGCGGGTGGAGTTCTCCCTGCCCCAGGGGGACCCGGAGGAGATCCGGGCCAAAATAGAGGACCTGGCCCGGCAACGGAAAGCCAAACAGCCCCTGGAGTACCCCAGCGCCGGCTCCATGTTCAAGCGGCCCCCGGGGCACTTCGCCGCCGCCCTCATCGACCAGTGCGGCCTGAAGGGGCTGACGGTGGGGGGCGCCCAGGTGTCGGAGAAGCACGCCGGCTTTGTCATCAACCGGGGGGGCGCCACCTGCGCCGACGTCCTGGCCCTGGTGGACCGGGTGCAAGAAGAGGTGCTCCGGCAGACCGGGGTGGAGCTGGAGATGGAGGTCCGGGTGCTGCGGTAGGAGCTCGATGGGACCGGTTTGACCAAGGAAGGAAAAGAGAGAACATGGAATTTGTCATCATCTCTGGCCTGTCCGGAGCGGGAAAGAGCAAGGCGGCCTCCTTTATGGAGGACATGGACTTCTTCTGTGTGGACAATCTGCCCGCCCCCCTGATCCCCAAGTTCGCCGAGCTGGGCATGGCCGGGTCCGGGGAGTACGACCGGGTGGTGCTGGTCACCGACATTCGGGGGGGCACCCGCTTCGACGGGCTGTTCCAGGCCCTGGACGACCTGAAGCGGATGAAGTGCGCCTACCGCATCCTGTTCATGGAGGCCAGCGACGCCGTCATCATCAAGCGGTACAAGGAGAGCCGCCGCAGCCACCCCCTGGAGGACCAGTGCGACAGCCTGGAGGGGGCCATCGCCCTGGAGCGCAAGGCTCTGGCCCCCCTGCGGGAGCGGGCGGACTATCTCATCGACACCAGCAACCTGTCCACCGCCAAGCTGAAGGGGGAGCTGCGCCGCCTCTTCGGCCGGGAGGGGAGCGCCGAGGGCCGCATGGAGGTCCAGGTGTCCTCCTTCGGCTTCAAGCACGGCCTGCCCATGGAGGCCGACCTGGTGCTGGATGTGCGGTTTTTGCCCAACCCCTTCTATGTGTCCGAGCTGCGGCCCCTCACCGGCCTGGACCAGGGGGTGCGGGACTATGTGTTCCGGGGAGGCCAGGCCGACCAGTTTTTGTCCCTGCTGTGGGAGCTGATGGCCTGGCTGCTGCCCCGGTATGAGGAGGAGGGCAAGACCGCCCTGGTCATTGCCGTGGGCTGCACCGGCGGCCACCACCGGTCGGTGGCGGTGGCCCACGCCCTGGCCCAGCGGATCCGGGACCAGGGCTGGCCGGTGTCCGAGAGCCACCGGGACCTGGGGCGCACCTGAGCCAACGACAAAAAGGAGCCTGTTATGCCAAACGACGTTCCCAGCCTCCAGCTTTGGGAGCGGGGCCCCAAGATCGTCGCCGTGGGCGGCGGGACGGGGCTTTCCACCATGCTGCGGGGCCTGAAGAAGTACACCAAAAACCTCACCGCCATCGTCACCGTGGCCGACGACGGGGGCGGGTCCGGCATGCTGCGCCAGGACCTGGGCATGCCCCCGCCGGGGGACATCCGCCACTGCATGGAGGCCCTGGCCAACACCGAGCCCGTCATGGAGCGGCTGCTCACCTACCGCTTCACCGAGGGCAGCCTGGCGGGCCAGTCCTTCGGCAACCTGATCTTGGCCGCCCTGAACGGGATCACCGGCTCCTTCGAGGAGGCGGTGGCCCAGATGAGCCACGTGCTGGCCATCACCGGCCGGGTCATCCCGGTGACCAGCGCCGACGTGCAGCTGGAGGCCTTCTTTGAGAACGGGGCCAGTGTGGTGGGGGAGTCCAAGATCTACGCCTGCAAGAAGGAGCAGGACTGCCGCATCCACCATGTGCGCCTGATCCCGGAGCGGCCGAAGGCCACCCCCGCCGCCCTGGAGGCCATCGGGGAGGCCGACCTGATCCTTCTGGGGCCGGGCAGCCTGTACACCAGCGTCATCCCCAACCTGCTGGTGGACGGGGTGGTGGACGCCATCGTCCAGGCCCCCGCCCCCAAGATCTATGTGTGCAACATCATGACCCAGGAGGGGGAGACCGAGGGCTACACCGCCGCCGACCACCTGGAGGCCCTGATGGCCCACGGGGAGCCGGGGCTGGTGGATCTGTGTCTGGCCAACTGCGCCCCCCTGCGCCCAGAGCTGGTGGAGAAGTACCGCAGGGAGGACGCCGTCCCCCTGACGGTGGACCGGGAGCGCATCGCCGCCATGGGTCTGGAGCTGGTGGAGCGGCCGGTGGCCTGGGAGGGAGGCAACTTTGCCCGCCACGACCCGGAGAAGCTGGCCCGGGCCGTCCTGGAGATCTACCGCAGCCGGGCGGTGCGCATCTTCCGGGGCGAGCGCCGGTATATACTGGAGGAGTGACCATGTCCTTTGCGGGAGAGGTAAAAACCGAGCTTTGCCGCACCCCGCTCAGCCGCCGCTGCTGCGCGCTGGCGGAGGCCTACGGGGTGCTGCTGTACTGCAACACCTTTCAGACGGGAGAGGTGCGGATCGTGACCGAGTGCGCCGCCTTTGCCCAGAGGCTGCCCGGCCTCTTCAAAAAGGCGTTCCGCGTTTCCTTTGACCGCCTGCCGGAGGGCGGGGGAAAGGCGGTGTTTTCCATCACCGATCCGGAGAAGCTGTCCGCCGTCCGGCAGGCCTACGGGCTGGATCAGGGGGCGGTGGCCCTCCATGTGAATTTCGCCGTTTTGGAGGAAACCTGCTGCCGGGCGGCTTTCCTCCGGGGGGCCTTTCTGGCCGGGGGGTCGGTGACCGACCCCCGAAAGGGCTATCATCTGGAGCTGTCCACCTCCCACCACAGCGTCAGCCGGGAAGTGGTGGCCCTTATGCGGGAGCTGGATCTGGAGCCCAAGTGCGTCCAGCGCAAGGGAAACGCGGTGATCTACTTCAAGCAGAGCGATCGGATTGAGGATTTTCTCACCTGCGCGGGCGCTCCGCTGTCCGCCATGGAGGTCATGAACGCCAAGCTGGAGCGGGACCTGCGGGGGAGCGTCAACCGCCGGGTCAACTGCGATGCGGCCAATTTGGACAAGGCGGTGGAGGCCGCCCTGATCCAGGTGGAGGCCATCCGGCGCCTGGAGGAGCGGGGGGAGCTCATCGCCCTGCCGGACAAGTTGCGGCAGGCCGCCGTCCTGCGTCTGGCCCACCCGGAGGACACCCTGTCCCAGCTGGCCGAGCGGTTTGATCCGCCCATCACCAAGTCCGCCCTGAACCACCGCCTGCGCAAGCTGGTGGAGCTGGGGCGGGAGAGCTGAGAGGGAAGAGTGGAGAGTGAAGAGTGGAGAGTGGAGATAGGAGATATGAGATAGGAGATACAATTAGGAGTTAGGAATTAGGAATTGATAATTGAGAATTGAAAATTGAGAATTTGGGGACCCCGCCGAAGCCCAGCGGCGACAGCCGCGGGTTCGGTGGGGAGAGTCGGAGCAGCGGAATGAGGGAGCTTTCGCCGTCAGGCGGAAGCGAAGGATATGGAGCTTGCGACGACGAAGGGCGCGGCATCCTTGACGCGCCGCGGGCGGGCCGATGAGGAC
>CALWYA010000167.1 GCA_944385645.1 uncultured Oscillospiraceae bacterium | reverse complement strand
AGGTTGGTGTGGGCCATCTCCCGGCCGCGGAAGCGGACGGTGACCTTGCACCGGTTGCCCTCGGACAGGAACTTCTGGGCATTTCTCAGCTTCACATTGAAGTCGTTGACGTCAATGCTGGGGGACATCCGGATCTCCTTGATCTCCACCACGCGCTGATTCTTGCGGGCTTCCTTCTCGCGCTTGGTCTGCTCGAACCGATACTTGCCGTAGTCCATCAGCTTGCACACCGGGGGCACGGCGTTGGGGGAGATCTTGACCAGATCCAGGTTGCGTTCTTCCGCCAGGCGCAGGGCCTCCTGAGAGGACATGATGCCCAGCTGCTCGCCGGACTCGGAAATCAGTCGGACTTCTTTGTCGCGGATCTCTTCGTTGGTTTGATGACCTGTGGTAGCGATGGGAAAGCACCTCCAGACGATAAAAAATGCGGGCCGCCGGTCTGGCTCCCACATCACAGCAAAACCACGCCGGAAAACCGGCGGAGCGTTGTTCCTGTTGACCCTTCGGCGCTGGCCTGGGGTGAGGACGGGGAACCGTACCTGCTTCTTTGTGCGGAGGTATTATAGCACGCCCCTCCGGCCCTGTCAAGAGCGCGGCGGAGAAAAATTTTCCGCTCCGCCCGGTTTTTCTCCGCGCCTGCCCGCGCAGGGGAGAGAGCTTCGGGCGGGCCGGGGAATACAAAGCGGAATCAGAAAAGAGCCCGGAAACAGAGCGGACGGGCGACATAACGCCAGACATAAAAGTCGATGCAAACAGTTATGCACATTTTCCACACGGTTTTCCACAGCGCGCGTGGAGAAACCTGTCGGAAATAGGGGGATGGCGGAAGAGGTACAGGAGATTGGAGGTTCCTGGAAAGCGTCGAAAAAAGGTCGAAGGTTACATAACGGCAAAATCAGCCCGGGGAGATGTCCCGGGTCGTGTAGGCGTTGAGATCCAGCCCGGCCGTATGGCCGGCCTGGTACTCATAGTACCCCTGACAGCCGATCATGGCGGCGTTGTCCGCCCCATGAAGCGTGCGCTTCATGGGGCCCTGAAGTTTTCAATGCTCGGGCGAACTGAATTCGCCCTGCGCAAATTCTCCGCTGCGCTGCGAATTTACGGCCTGCCGGCCGCCCCATCTGCGATGGGGCCCCGCGGCGACAGCGCCGCCTAGCCCAGGGAGATGTCCCGGGTCGCGTAGGCGTTGAGGTCCAGTCCGGCCGTATGGCCGGCCTTCCATTCATAGTACCCCTGGCAGCCGATCATGGCGGCGTTGTCGCCGCAGTACTTCAGCTCGGGGAGGAAGAGGCGGATGCCCGCTTGGGCGCAGGCGGCGGTCAGGTCGGCCCGGATGCGGCTGTTGGCGGCCACCCCCCCGGCCACGGCCAGCCGGCCATAGCCCCGCGCCCGGACGGCCTCCATGGCCCGGGGGACCAGGCTGTCGCTCACCGCCCGGCCGAAGCTGGCGGCGAAGGCGGGCAGGTCCAGATCCTCCCCCTTCTGCTGGGCGTTGTGGATCAGGTTCAGGCTGGCGGTCTTGAGGCCGGAGAAGGACATGTCCAGCTCGGCCCCGGCCACGTGGGCCACGGGCAGCTCGTATTTCCGGTCGTCTCCCCCCTGGGCCAGCTGGTCCATGGGGGCCCCGCCGGGGTAGCCGATGCCCAGCACCCGGGCCACCTTGTCGAAGCACTCCCCTGCCGCGTCGTCCCGGGTGCCCCCCAGCATGGACATCTCGGTGTAGGACCGCACGTCCACGATGGCGGTGGTCCCCCCAGACACGCACAGACAGACGAAGGGGGGCTCCAGGTCGGGGTGGGTGAGATAGTTGGCGGCGATGTGCCCCCGCACGTGGTGGACGGGGATCAGGGGGAGGCCCAGGGACCGGGCGGCTCCCTTGGCGAAGTTCACCCCCACCAGCACCGCCCCGATGAGGCCGGGGGCGTAGGTGACGGCGACGGCGTCCAGGTCGGCCTTTGCCAGCCCCGCGTCGGCCAGGGCCAGGTCGGCCAGGCCGGAGACAGCCTCCACATGCTTCCGGGAGGCGATCTCGGGCACCACCCCGCCGTAGACGGTGTGCATCTCGATCTGGGAGGACACCCGGCTGGACAGGACGGTGCGGCCGTCCCGCACCACGGCGGCGGCGGTGTCGTCGCAGGAGGATTCGATGGCGAGAATGTTCATGGTGATCCCTTGCTTTCCAGTGAGGATAAATACGGTTTGCCGCTTGGCCGAAGTATTTTTACTGCTGCCACTCCACCTTCTCCCCGGCCCCCTGCCGGGGGTCGTAGGGGATGCTCACATAGCGGTCGTACTTGTCGGGGGCGAAGGTGTTCCGGTAGACGAAACGGTGCTCCGCCATGAGGGCGTCGTCGTCCACTGGCTCCCGGGCCAGGTACAGGGTCTTGTAGTGGACCCCGAACATGGCCGTCTCATAGCCGGCAGTGCGCAGGCCGTTTCGGGCGTAGAAGCCCAGCCGGCGGCGGGCCATCTCCGGGTCGGGGGCGTCCTCGGGCACCTCGCACTCCCCGAAGATGACGCTGTCCGACTCCACCCGGGCCAGCTCCTTCAGAATGGCGGCCCCCAGACCGCCGTTGCGGGCGCGGGGGGAGACGCACAGATAGTCCAGCAGCCCCCAGCCCGGGTGGCCCAGCCACAGGAAGGCCTCCCCCAGGATGTCCTCCCCGTCGAAGAGGCAGTAGGGCTTGTACCACCCCTCGGCCCACATCTTCTCCATGTTGGCCAGGGGCTTCAGCTCGGCCTTGGGAAAGGCCTCCAGCAGGTCCCGGTCATAGACCAGGCGCAGTTGTTCCAGGGTCGGCAGTTTCAGTTCCATGGTTAAACTCCCTTGTCATGATGATGGCGTCCTCTCTGGGGGACTGGTAGTAGTTTGGCCTCACTCCCGCCCGCTGAAAGCCGTACTTCTCATACAGGGCGATGGCGGGGGCGTTGGAGGCGCGGACCTCCAGGGTGAGGAAGGCCAGATTGGCCGCCCCGAACCGGCAGAACACGTCCAGCAGGGCGGAGGCCACCCCGTGCCGCCGGGCGTCGGGCTCCACGGCGATGTTGTCGATGTAGCCCTCGTCCAGCACCGCGTGGAGGCCGGCGTAGCCCAGGATGCTGCCCTCCCCGTCTTCGGCCACGATAAAGCTGGCCTGGGGATTGAAGAGCTCCTCCTCCAGCATGGCCTCCGTCCAGGGGGTGGAAAAGCACGCCCGCTCCAGCGCGGCGATCTGGGGGATATGGCTGCGGTCCATGGGGACGATCTCGTAGTACATAGCGATAACTCCTGGTAGATAAAAACTTAAAAATTATAAAATAGAACGGATTTTCTCCGCCGCCTCCGGGGTGCATTTGACCCCGATCACGGGAACGGAGAGACCGGCGGCGTCCAGGGCGGCGGTGAGCCGGGCCAGAAAGACGCCCTGACCGGGCAGCTCCCGGTCGTGGTCGGAGGTGGTGTCCACGCCGCAGCTGGGGGAGCGGTTGACCCCCACAATGCCCACGATGGCAAACCCGTGGCGGCGGTACTCCTGAATCTGGAGCATCACGTGGTCCACCAGCCGGTCCAGCTTGGCGGCGGCCTCCGGCGCGCCCAGCGCCGCCCGGATACGGGTGTTCTCCACCACCACCGGGCGCTCCGCCCCCTGCGGGTCGCCCCGGTCCAGACCCAGACAGCACAGCTCCGGACAGGGCATCTGGACGATGCC
>CALWYA010000166.1 GCA_944385645.1 uncultured Oscillospiraceae bacterium | reverse complement strand
GCCGGCATGCTTCAGCTGCGCCGGGAGATCGCCTCCTACCTCAACCGCCGCTTTGACCTGCAGTACGACTACGCCAGCCAGATCCTGGTCACCGTGGGGGGCAGCGAGGCCATCGATCTGGCCCTGCGGGTGCTGGTGGATCCGGGGGACGAGGTCATCGTTCCCGTCCCCTCCTTCGTGTGCTACGGCCCCCTCACCGAGATGGCGGGGGGCACCCCGGTCTATGTGGAGCTGAAGGCGGAGGACCAGTTCCGCCTCACCCCGGAGCAGCTGAAGGCGGCCATTACCCCAAAGACCAAGGCCCTGGTGCTCCCCTTCCCCAGCAACCCTACCGGGGGCATCATGGAGCGCAAGGACCTGGAGGCCCTCGCCCAGGTGCTCCGGGGCACCGACATCATGGTGCTCTCCGACGAGATCTACGCCGAGCTCACCTACGGCCAGCGCCATGTGTCCATGGCCAACCTCACCGACATGTATGAGCGCACCGTGGTAGTCAACGGCTTCTCCAAGAGCCACGCTATGACCGGCTGGCGCATGGGCTATGTGTGCGCCCCCAAGCCCATCATCGCCGCCATGACCAAGCTGCACCAGTTCGGCATCATGTCCGCCCCCACCACCAGCCAATATGCCGCCGTGGAGGCCATGCGCAACGGCGACCGGGACATCGAGCACATGCGGGAGGAGTACGACCGCCGCCGGCGGTATCTGGTGGAGAACCTGAACCGCATCGGCCTGAGCTGCTTCGAGCCCAAGGGGGCTTTCTATGTGTTCCCCGACATCCGCTCCACCGGACTGACCAGCGAGGAGTTCTGCGAGCGCTTCCTCATGTAGGAGAAGGTGGCCGTCATCCCCGGCAACGCCTTCGGCCCCGGGGGGGAGGGCTTCGTCCGGGCCTGCTACGCCGCCTCCATGAAGGACATCGCCGAGGCGGTGGCCCGGCTGGACAACTTCCTCACCAACCTGCGGCGCAAGCAGGGGCGGGAAGAGTGAGGAGTGGAGAGTGAAGAGTGGAGATAGGAGATATGAGATAGGAGATAGGAGATAAAATTAGGAATTAGGAGTTAGGAATTATTTTTGGGGCCCCCGCCGTCCTTTTGCCTTCCCCCCACAGGGGGGAAGGTGGCATTTGCGGAGCAAATGACGGATGAGGGGGCGGCCTGTCCGCCGCCATGTAAGGGCGCACCTATGTGTGCGCCCAGAACGGGTGGGCGGACACGCAGGTCCTCCCCTACGGGTCACAACGGGCCGAAATTTTCGTAGGGGCGGCCCCATGTGGCCGCCCGGTCTCTCCCTCCGTCTGGCCTTCGGCCAGCCACCTCCCTCGTCAGAGGGAGGCTTTTAGAGGCGCACCCCTTGTAGGGCACGGCCTCCTTGACGCGCCGTATCTCCCCCCTGGGGGGAGGGTGGCCCGCAGGGCCGGATGAGGGGGCGACCTGCCCGCCGCCATGCAGGGGCGTACAGCCTTCTCCTGGGGGAAGGTGTCCCCGAAGGAGGCGGATGAGGGGGAGCGTTTCCGGCCAACGGAATCCTCCGTCACCGCCTTGCGGCGGTGTCACCCTCCTCCTGTTGTCTCGCTGTCGCTCGACATTTCCCCCTGACAGGGGGATCGTCCCTCCTTTCACAAGAGGAGCCATTATGGGGCCCCCGCCGAAGCCCAGCGGCGACAGCCGCGGGTTCGGTGGGGAGAGTCGGAGCAGCGCAATGAGCGAGCTTTCGCCGTCAGGCGGAAGCGAGAGATATGGAGCTTGCGACGACGAAGGGGCGGCCCCATGTGGCCGCCTACAGGCGGAAAAAACCGGGCGGCCCCGCCGCCCCACCACTACAAACGAAAGGAAGATGACCATGAACATCGTCTGTCTGGATATGGAGGGGGTCCTGGTTCCCGAGATCTGGATTGCCTTCGCGCAGGCCAGCGGCATCCCGGAGCTGCGCCGCACCACCCGGGACGAGCCCGACTATGACAAGCTGATGGCCTACCGCCTGGCCATCCTGAAGGAGCACGGCCTGGGCCTGAAGGAGATCCAGGACGTGATCGCCACCATCGACCCCCTGCCCGGGGCGAAGGAGTTTCTGGACCAGCTCCGGCAGGAGACCCAGGTGATCATCCTCAGCGACACCTTCGAGCAGTTCGCCAAGCCCCTCATGGCCAAGCTGAACTGGCCCACCCTGTTCTGCAACACCCTGGAGGTGGCCCCCGACGGGGAGATCACCGGCTATCAGATGCGGTGCGAGAAGTCCAAGCTCACCACCGTGCGGGCCCTCCAGTCCTGCGGCTTTGACACCATCGCCGCCGGGGACAGCTTCAACGATCTGGCCATGATCCAGGCCAGCAAGGCGGGCTTCCTGTTCAAGTCCACCCCGGCTATCCGGGAGGCCCACCCGGAGCTGCCCGCCTTCGAGGAGTTCGGCGACCTGCTGGCCGCCATCCGGGCAGTGCTGTAATGGGCAAGGGGGGAGCGAGACCGATGAAGGACCTGGGGAAATTTGCCGCCCTGACGGCGGCCGCCGCCTTTGTCCTCTACATGCTCAATCTGTTTAACGGGCCGGGCCGGGACGACCAGCTGCTGTTTGGGATGGTGCTGGCAGGAATGGTGCTGGCCGGCCTGTTTATGATCTGGGAGCGGCAAAAGAAGCTGGAAGAAAAGCTGGACCAGCTCCTGAACGAGAAGAGGGACGGACGGGAGGCGTGATCGCCCCCGTCCCTTGGGAACGCGGAACAACAGAAGGAAGGGAGAGACCCTCTATGACAGTTCTGATACAAGCGATCATCATTGCCCTCGTGCTGCTGGTGGGGGTATGGCTCCTCGCCGCGCTGCTGGGAGAGTGGGGGCTGATCGTCGCCGCGGCCCTGGTCGTCGGCGGCCTGTTCGCGGGATTGATGGCGGTCAGAGACCGGTTGGAGCGCCTGGAAAAGAAACTGGACGAGCTGTCTCAGCGGCCGGAGGGGCGCGAGGGAGAAAACCACCCCGAGGAGTGAGCGGCCCCAAGCATTGCAGATAGCCCCGGACTGTTTTGGGAAAAGAAAATCAGAGAGGAGCGAGCTTCATGAAGATCCTGGCAGGTATTTTTGGCTTCATCGCCGTGGTCTACCTGGCGGCCTGGCTGTACTCCCTGGATCTGCTGGCCCGCGTGGGGGTCCTGCTCCTGGTCGTGGCTGCCGCCGCGGGGCTGGGGGCGCTGACGGTCTACTGCCGGCGGGCCCAGGAGCAGCGGGACCGAATCGAGGAGAAGCTGGACGAGCTGCTGAACAAAAAGGGAGATGCCAAATGAACACACATGAATTACCGTTCCGCCCGGCGGACATCCTGCTCCCCCGGGACTGCGACCTGAGCCTGTGGAGTGTGGTGGCCTGCGACCAGTACACCTCCCAGCCTGAGTACTGGCAGCGGGTGGAGGAGCGGGTGAGCCGCGCCCCCTCCGCCCTGAGGCTGATGCTCCCCGAGAGCTGCATGGAGGGCCCCAACGTGGAGACCGACATCATGGAGATCAACACCACCATGAGCCGCTATCTCCGGGAGGGCCGCTTTCAGGAGTACCCGGACAGCCTCTTCTATGTGGAGCGCACCCTGGACAGCGGGGCGGTGCGCCGGGGGCTGATCGGCATGGTGGATCTGGAGCAGTACGACTACGAGCCCGGCTCCGGCGCCCCCATCCGGGCCACCGAGGGGACCGTCCTCTCCCGCATCCCGCCCCGGGTGG
>CALWYA010000165.1 GCA_944385645.1 uncultured Oscillospiraceae bacterium | reverse complement strand
TGGCCCCGTCGAACTCATAGCCCCAGATGGTGTTGAGCAGCTGGTCCCGGGTGAACACCGTCCCCCGCCGCTCCAGCAGCAGGGTGAGCAGCTGGAACTCCTTCAGGGTGAGGGCCACCTCCCGGCCGGCCACCCGGACCACGTGCTGCCGGGGGTCCACATACAGCTCCCCCAGCTGATAGGCCCCGGGCTCCTGTTCCTGGCCCGAGTGGCGCAGGGCGGCCCGGATGCGGGCCATGAGCTCCATCATGCCGAAGGGCTTGGCGATGTAGTCGTCCGCCCCCTGGTCCAGGCCCAGCACCTTGTCGTACTCCGTCCCCTTGGCGGTGAGCATGAGCACGGGCAGGCGCTGGGTGGCCGGGTCGCTCCGCAGGCGCTTGAGCACCTGCAGGCCGTCCTCCTCGGGCAGCATGATGTCCAGCAGCACCAGATCGGGCTTCTTCTCCCCCAGGGCGCGCCAGAACTGGGAGGGCCGCTCGAAGCCCTCCGCCTCCATCCCTTGGCTGTTCAGGGTATAGATCACCAGCTTGCGGATGCTGGCGTCGTCTTCCAGGATATAGACCAATTCACTCCCCCGCTTTCCCGGGCATTCAGTCGTCCTCGTATTCGCCGGTGAGGGCGTACTCCACCCACTGGGCGATGTTGCAGGCGTGGTCGCCGATGCGCTCGAAGTACTTGGCGATCATCATCAGGTCCAGACACGGCTCCCCGTCCTTGCCCTGGGCGATCAGGACAATGAGCTTGGAGCGCACGTCCAGGAACATCTGATCCACCCCGTCGTCCTGGACGATCACCGAGTGGGCCAGGTCCAGGTCCCCCCGGACAAAGGAGTCCACGCTGTCAGTGACCATCTTGACGGCGGCGGCGGCCATCTCCTCCATGGGGACCTCCCGGACGACGGCGCTGCGCTTCATGTCCCGGGCGATCTCCGCGATGTCGGAGGCCTGGTCGCCGATGCGCTCCATGTCGGAGATCATCCGCATGGCGGCGGACACCACCCGCAGGTCGCTGGCCACCGGCTGCTGCCGCAGGAGCAGATTCATGCACTGGCTCTCGATGTCCCGCTCCTTGTGGTCGATGTCCTGTTCCAGCTGCACAGCCCGCTGGCCCAGCTCCTTGTCTCCATCCAGATAGGCCTTGGTGGCGGCGGAGATGGCCTCCTCGCACATGGCGCCCATCTTGATGAGCTCCACATTCAGCTGGTCCAGCTGCTCGTGAAAAACGTTTCTCATGGTTATCCGAACCTCCCGGTGATATAGTCCTCCGTCCGCTTGTCCTTCGGCACGGAGAAGATCTGCTCCGTCTGTCCGAACTCCACCATCTCCCCCAGGAGGAAGAAGGCGGTGTTGTCCGAGATGCGGGCGGCCTGCTGCATGTTGTGGGTGACCATGATGATAGTATAGTCCTTCTTCAGCTCCATGGCAAGGTCCTCGATCTTGGAGGTGGAGATGGGGTCCAGGGCGGAGGTGGCCTCGTCCATAAGGAGGATGTCGGGCTCCACCGCCAGGGCCCGGGCGATGCACAGCCGCTGCTGCTGGCCGCCGGACAGGCCCAGGGCGGACTTCTTCAGCCGGTCCTTCACCTCGTCCCAGATGGCCGCCCCCCGCAGGGACTTCTCCACGATCTCGTCCAGCTTCACCTTGCTGCGCACGCCGTGGGTGCGGGGGCCGTAGGCCACGTTGTCATAGATGGACATGGGGAAGGGGTTGGGCTTCTGGAACACCATGCCGATCTGCTTGCGCAGCCAGGTCACGTCCACCCCGGGGGCGTAGATGTCCTGGCCCCGGTACTGGACCTGGCCGGTGATCTTGATGCCGTCCACCAGGTCGTTCATCCGGTCCAGGGTCTTCAAAAAGGTGGACTTGCCGCAGCCCGATGGGCCGATGAGGGCGGTGATCTCGTTGGCCGGGATCTCCATATTCACGTGGTGGAGGGCCTGGTGGGACCCGTACCACAGGTTCAAATCCTTGACGTCAATGATGGCGGACATATTCCGTGTCTCCCTCTCTTAGTTTTTCTTTAATTTCCGGCCCACCAGGCTGGAGGCCAGGTTGATGACCAGCGTGATCACAATGAGCACCACCGCCACCGAGAAGGCCAGGTCGAAGTCGGCCCGCACCTTGGCGTAGACGTACAGGGCCACGCTCAGGGTGGAGCCGGAGGCGGAGAAGAAGCTCTCCAGGCCGTTCCGGAAG
Source organism: uncultured Oscillospiraceae bacterium (assembly GCA_944385645.1). GTDB lineage: Bacteria > Bacillota > Clostridia > Oscillospirales > Oscillospiraceae > Lawsonibacter. Next base: position 1,527 of record CALWYA010000165.1, on the reverse strand, counting down.
AAGTCCTGCATGCTCATGCTCATGCCCACGGTGTAGAGGAGGACGGCGCTCTCGCCCACAATGCGGCCGATGGACAGGATACAGCCGGTGACGATGCCGTCGATGGAGGAGGGCAGCACCACCGTGCGGATCATGTGCCACTTGCCGCTGCCCAGGCCCAGGGAGCCCTCCCGGTAGCTCTGGGGCACCGTCTTCAGGCTCTCCTGGGTGGTGCGGATGACGGTGGGCAGGGTCATGATCACCAGGGTCAGGGCGCCGGCGATGAGGGTCTTGCCCAGCCGCAGGGACTCGGCGAAGATCAGCACGCCCACCAGGGCGTAGATGATGGAGGGGATGCCGGCCAGGGTCTCGGTGGCGAACTCGATGGCGGCCACCAGCTTTCGGTTCTTGGCGTACTCGGTGAGGTAGATGGCGGCGCCCACCCCCAGGGGGAGCACCACCACCAGGGTGGCGAGGATGACGTAGAGGGTGTTCAGGATGGCGGGACCGATGCCCTGGATGTCCTTGACCACGCTCTCCTCCGCCGTCAGGAACGTCCAGCTGAGGTTGGGCAGCCCCCGGTACAGGATATAGCCCAGCAGAAAGACCAGCAGGACCACCACGACGGCGGCGGCGATGTAGATGAGGGTGCGCATGCCCATATTGTAGGCCCGGCGGCTGGCGGACAGACCCTGGGAGGCGCCGGTCCGAGCCTGGGGGCTCTCTTTGATACTGCTCACTGCGTTCAGCCCTCCTTATCCCGCTTGAGGAACACGTTGAGGATCACGTTGATACACATGATGAACAGGAACAGCACAAGGCCGATGGAGAACAGGGCCTGGCGCTGAAGGCCGCTGGAATAGGCCAGCTCCACCGCGATGCCGGTGGTGAGGAAGCGGACGCTGGAGAGCAGATCGGGCATATTGGCCACATTGCCCGCCACCATCATGATGGCCATGGCCTCGCCGATGGCCCGGCCCACGCCCAGCACCACGGCGGCGGCGATGCCGCTCTTGGCCGCCGGGGCGGAGATGCGAAAATAGGTCTCGATGTCGGTGGCCCCCAGGGCCAGAGAGGCCTCCTCATACTCCTTGGGCACCGCGTTGAGGGCGGTCTCGGACACCGAGATGATGGAGGGCAGGATCATGACGGCCAGCACCACGATGGCGGCCAGCAGGCTCTCGCCGGCGGCGGTGTTGAAGGTCTCCCGGATGAAGGGGACCAGCACCATCAGGCCCACCAGGCCGTAGACGATGGAGGGGATGCCGGCCAGCAGGTCCACCACCGGGCGGACCACCGCGGCCACCCGCCGGGGGGCCACCTTGGAGAGGAACACGGCCATGAGGAAGCCGATGGGCACCCCGATGAGGATGGCCCCGGCGGTGCCGTAGACGGAGGTGAGGATCATGGGCAGGATGCCGAACTTGGGCTCCTCTGCCGTGGAGGCCCACTCGGTGCCGAAGAGGAAGTCCACCAGGCCGATCTCCCGGATGGCGGGGAGGCCGGAGATGATCAGGTAGATGGTGATGACCAGCACGAAGGCGATGG
>CALWYA010000164.1 GCA_944385645.1 uncultured Oscillospiraceae bacterium | reverse complement strand
TCCTTGTCCGGGTCCTGGCTCTCCAGGTACAGCAGCTGGGCCACCACCAGGGAGGCGGTGGTGTCGTTGACCTCCTCGGACAGCATGATAATCCGGTCATTGAGCAGGCGGGAGAAGATGTCATAGGACCGCTCGCCCCGGTTGGTCTGCTCCACGACATAGGGAACTAAACTCATAATGATACTCCTTCTTTCCAGCGGGAGAGGCAGCGCGCTCGTTTTAGCACTCGATAATTACGAGTGCCAACCCGCACTATGAATCATACCCGTTTCCCGCTAAAAAAGCAACCCCAAATCACAAAACTTTTGGGGTCTGCGTGCGAAATTTACCGATTGTTCACAATATGGGGGGACATTCAACAAAATTCCCCCCTCCGTTCAGATATGCGCCCGGGGCGGCAGGGCCGCCCCGGGTCGTTGTCTCTGTCTTTACTCCGCGGGCTCCTCTTTGGACTCCGCGGCCTTCTTGGAGGCGCGCTTGGGCTTCTCCGCGGGGGCCTCCTCCCCGTCCTTCTTGGCAGCCGCCTTCTTGGGGGCGGCCTTCTTCTTGGCCTTGCCCTCCTTGGCGGCGCCCAGCACCAGCTCCCGGGCCTTGCGCAGCTTCAGGTCGCCCTTCAGCCCCTCCTCGGGGACGGCGGCCTTCACCTGCTCGGCGGGCATGTTGTACTGCTCGGCCAGGCGCTTGATCTCGGCCTCGTACTCCTCGTCGGTGACCTCCAGGTTCTCGGCCTTGGCCACAGCCTCGAGGGCCAGCTCCAGCTGCACCTGCTTCTGTGCGGTGGGCCAGGCGGAGGCCCGGACCATCTCGGCATTGGCCCCCATCATCTTCTGATAGTCGGCCATGGAGATGCCCTGGCTCTGCAGCCGCATGGCGAAGTCGTCCATCAGGCGGTCCACCTGGGTCTCGATCATGCCGTCGGGGATCTCGCACTCCATGTTGGCCACCAGCTCCTCCAGGATCTGGTCCTCAAAGGCGGTCTTGGCCTGCTCCTCCCGGCGCTGGGTCAGCTTCTCCCCCAGGTCCTTGCGGAAATCGGCCAGGGTCTCGAACTCGGACACGTCCTTGGCGAACTCGTCGTCCACCACAGGGGCCTTGGGCTCCTTCACCTCGTGGACCTTCACGTGGAAGACCACCTGCTTGCCGGCCAGGTCGGCGTGATAGTCCTCGGGGAAGGTGATGTCCAGATCCTTCTCCTCGCCGGCCTTCATGCCGATGACCTGCTCCTCGAAGCCGGGGACGAACATCCCGGCCCCCAGGTGGAGCTCATAGTTCTCGCCCTTGCCCCCCTCGAAGGGAGTGCCGTTGTCGAAGCCCTCGAAGTCGATGACGGCAGTGTCCCCCTTCTTGGCCTTGCGCTTGACGCTGACCAGCCGGGTAGCCCGGTCGATGAAGGGCTTCATCTCCTCGTCGATGTCCTTCTCGGTGACCTTGACCTCCTCCTTGGGGGCGGTCAGGCCCTTGTACTCGCCCAGCTTGACCTCGGGGCGCACGGAGACCAGGGCCTTGAAGGTGAAGCCCTCCTTGCCCACTTCCACAATCTCCATCTTGGGATGGCCCATATCCTCCAGACCCTGCTCCTGCACGGCCTGCTCATAGGCCTCGGGGTACACCTCATTGATGGCCTCCTCGTAGAACACGCCGGAGCCGTACATCCCCTCGATGATCTTCCGGGGGGCCTTGCCCTTGCGGAAACCGGGGACGCTGATGCTGCCGCGGCTCTTCAGATAGGCCTTCTGCACGGCCTGCTCGAACTGATCCGCGTCGATCTGGATCGTCAGCTCAACGGTGCTTTTCTCTTTCTTCTCTACATTGGTGACCTTCATTTGTCCATTTCCTCCTGTGGGCCCTCCCACGGGCCTTTTTACTTTCGCCCCGATATTCTATCAGATGCGGGGCCGTTTGAACAGTCTATTTTGAAAATTTTCCGGAATTTTTTCTTACTCCAGCAGCTTCACCGGCCGGAATCCCACATAATCGGCGGCCACCAGCCGGAAGTCCACCCCGTCCCGCTCCCCGGTCACCGCCAGCCGGTGGCTGGGGCCGTGGAGGTGTCCATAGCAGCACAGGCGCACCCCGTACCGCTCCAGCAGGTCCAGGATCTCCTGGCAGCGGTAGCCCTGGGCCAGAGGCGGGTAGTGGAGGAAGCACAGCTTCTCCCCCTCCCCCGCTGCCTTCAGGGAGGCCTCCAGGCGGATCAGCTCCCGGTGGAAGATCTTGGCGCTGTGCGCCCCCCGCTCCTCCTCATAGAACCAGCCCCGGGTGCCGCACAGGGCGGTCTGTCCATACCAGTGGCAGTTGTTGTGGAGCAGCTCCAGGGTGGTAAAGCCGCTGTCGGCGAAAAACCGGGTCATTTTGGCGGCGGTGGTCCACCAGTAGTCGTGGTTCCCCTTCAGCAGCAGCTTGCGCCTGCCCGGCAGGGCGTCCAGAAAGGCGAAGTCGGGCTTGGCCTCCTCCAGGCTCATGCCCCAGGACAGATCGCCGCACAGCACCACCGTGTCCTCGGGCCCCACCGTCTCCTCAAAGTTCCGGCGCAGCTTGTCCACATAGCCGGTCCAGGCCCCGCCGAACACGTCCATGGGCTTGTCAGCCCCCAGGGACAGGTGGGTGTCTCCAATGGCGAACAGGGCCATCGCTCACCCCAGCACGGTCCACACCGCGTCGGCCATGTTCTCCTTGTCCACCACCTGGGTGAAGCGGACCTGCTTGTCCCGCAGGGAGGCCAGAGGGGCGGGGACGGGCTGCCCGGTGCGCTGGGACAGCTGATCCAGGGCGTCCATACCGGAGGCGATTCGGGTCTCGCCCAGAGCGGTGAGCACGCTGTCGCAGAATTTGAATGGGCTGGCGGTGGAGGCCACGATGACCGGCGTCTCGTCCCCGGTCTCGGCCCGGTACTGCTCCAGGGCGGAGAAGGCCACGGCAGTGTGGGTGTCGATGAGGTAGCCGTGCTGGTCATACACCCGGCCGATGGTCCGCAGGGTCTCCTCGTCTCCGCAGAAATAGCCCTTGAACCGCTTCTGCAGCTTTTCAAAGACCCGCTCCGACACCTGATAGCGGCCCGAGGCGGCCAGCTGGGCCATGTATTCCTTCACCTCGCCGGTGTCCTGGGTCAGAGCCAGGAGCATCCGCTCCAGATTGGAGGAGATCAGGATGTCCATGGAGGGGGAGCTGGTGTTGTAGAAGTCCCGGTTCCGGTCGTACACCCCGGTGCGGATGAAGTCGGTGAGGACGTTGTTGGCGTTGGAGGCGCAGATCAGCTTGTCGATGGGGGCCCCCATCTCCCGGGCATAGTAGGCGGCCAGGATGTTGCCGAAGTTGCCGGTGGGGACGCACACGTTCACGGTCTGCCCGGGCTGGAGCTTCCCGTCCCGGAGCAGGTCGCAGCAGGCGGAGATGTAGTAGACGATCTGGGGCAGCACCCGGCCCCAGTTGATGGAGTTGGCCGAGGAGAAGAAGTACCCCTTCTCCCCCAGCCGGGCCGCCATCTCCTTGTCGGAGAACAGCCGCTTCACCCCGGTCTGGGCGTCGTCAAAGTTGCCCCGCACGGCGCACACGCCCACATTGGCCCCCGTCTGGGTGACCATCTGCAGCTCCTGGACCTGGGACACCCCGTCCTTGGGGTAGAACACCAGGATCTTCGTCCGGGGCACGTCCCGGAAGCCCTCCAGAGCCCCCTTGCCCGTGTCCCCCGAGGTGGCCACCAGGATGCAGGCGTCCTTCTCCTCCTCTGTCTTGGTCAGGGAAGCGGACAGCAGGTGGGGCAGCATCTGCAGAGCCATGTCCTTGAAGGCGCAGGTG
>CALWYA010000163.1 GCA_944385645.1 uncultured Oscillospiraceae bacterium | reverse complement strand
GGGTAGTAGTCGTTGGACAGGGTGTTGGAGGCCAGGAAGGCGTGGATGCCGAACTCCTCCGCCCCCAGCTCCTTCAGGCGGCGGAAGGCCTCGATCAGTTGCGCCCGGGTCATGCCGTACTTGGCCTCCCCCGGGTTGTCCATCACCTGAAAGCCCTCCTTGCTCTCCCCCAGCTGGAAGGTGCCGCCGGGGTTGAAGCGGCAGGAGATCTTTTTGGGGATATACCCGATGGTGTCCTTCAAAAAGTCCACATGGGTCAGGTCGTCCAGGTTGATGGTGGCCCCCAGTTTGGCGGCCAGGGCGAACTCCTCCGCCGGGGTGTCGTTGGAGGAGAACATGATCTCCTCCCCGGAGAAGCCGCACCGCTGGGCCATCAACAGCTCGCACAGGGAGGAGCAGTCCACCCCGCAGCCCTCCTCCTTCAGAAGCTTCAAAATCTGGGGGTTGGGGGTGGCCTTCACGGCGAAGAACTCCTTGTAGCCGGGGTTCCAGGCGAAGGCCGCCTTCAGGGCCCGGGCGTTTTCCCGGATGCCCTTCTCGTCGTACAGGTGGAAGGGGGTGGGGTACTCCCTGACGATCTCCCGGAGCTGCTCCGGGGTGACAAAGGGCTTTTTCATGGGCAGAGCCCTCCTTTTCTCAGAGTGTGAAATCAAGGTTTAGTCTACCGAATTTGTCAGAGCCTGTCAAGAAAAAGCGGTGCGCGGAGGTTGATCCGCGCGCCGCTTTGATCAGGAGTTACACCTCGAACATCAGGTCGCCGTAGGTGGGCACCGGCCACAGGTCCTTGTCCACCAGCAGCTCCAGCTCGTCCACCGGGTGGCGCAGGGCGTCCATGGCGGGGACCACCGCGTCGTGATAGGCGTGGGCCATCTCCCGGATGTCCTGGATGGAGTCCACCCGGTCCATGAGGGGCTTGAGCTGCTCCAGGGCGGCGGCGGCGTCCTCCAGATAGGAGCTGACTTGGTGGAGCAGCTTGCGCTGGACGGACAGGTCCACCTCGGGGCAGGCGGCCATCACCGAGGAGATGGAGTCGCCCACCCGGGCGGCGTAGGTGACGGCGGTGGGGATGAAGTGCTTGGACGCCATGTGGATCATGGTGTTGGCCTCGATCTTCACCATTTTCACGTAGGTCTCGTACAGGATCTCCGCCCGGGCCTCCAGCTCCGACCAGGTGTAGATGCCGAATTTCCGGAACAGGGTCTCGGCCTTGCCGGTGAGCAGGGCGGGCACCGCGTCCACCAGGGAGGGGAGGTTGGGCAGCCCCCGGCGGGCGGCCTCGGCGGCCCAGGCCTCGGAGTAGCCGTCCCCGTTGAAGATGATGCGCTGGTGCCGGGCCATCCAGTCGTGGATGAGGCCGGAGCAGGCGGCGTGGAAGTCCTCCGCCCCCTCCAGCTGATCGGCGGCCTGACAGAAGGCCTCGGCCACGATGGCGTTGAGGACCACGTTGGCCTCGGCGATGGAGTCGGAGGAGCCCACCATGCGGAACTCGAACTTGTTGCCGGTGAAGGCGAAGGGGGAGGTGCGGTTGCGGTCGGTGCCGTCCTTGTTGAGCACCGGGACGGTGGACACGCCCGAGTCCAGCTTGCCCGAGGCCAGCAGCTGGATGGACTCGGTGTTGGCCACGATCTGGTCCACCACGTCGTCCAGCTGATCCCCCAGGAAGATGGAGATGATGGCGGGAGGGGCCTCCTGGCCGCCCAGCCGCTGCTCGTTGCCCACGCAGGAGGCGGCGCACCGCAGCAGGTCGGCGTGCTCGTCCACCGCCTTCATGATGCAGGCCAGCACCAGCAGGAACTGCAGGTTCTCGTTGGGGGTGTCCCCGGGGTCCAGCAGGTTCTCCCCGGTGTCGGTGGTCAGGGACCAGTTGTTGTGCTTGCCGCTGCCGTTGACCCCGGCGAAGGGCTTCTCGTGGAGCAGGCAGACCAGCCCGTGGCGGGTGGCCACCCGCTTCATGGTCTCCATGGTCAGCTGGTTCTGGTCCACCGCCAGGTTGCAGGCGGTGTAGATGGGGGCCAGCTCGTGCTGGGCGGGGGCCGCCTCGTTGTGCTGGGTGGCGGCGGGGATGCCCAGCTTCCACAGCTCCTGGTTCAGGTCGGCCATGAAGGTGCCCACCCGGGGCCGGATGACCCCGAAGTACTGGTCATCCATTTCCTGCCCCTTGGGGGCGGGGGCGCCGAAGAGGGTGCGGCCGGTGTAGATCAGGTCCCGGCGCTTCAGGTACTTCTCCCGGTCCACCAGGAAGTACTCCTGCTCCGCCCCCACCGAGGGGGTGACCTTTTGGGCCTGATCGTTGCCGAACAGCCGCAGGATGCGCAGGGCCTGGGTGTTGATGGCCTCCATGGAGCGCAACAGGGGGGTCTTCTTGTCCAGAGCCTCCCCGTGGTAGGACACAAAGATGGTGGGGATGCACAGGATGGTGCCGCAGGACATCTCCTTCACAAAGGCGGGGGAGGTCATGTCCCAGGCGGTGTAGCCCCGGGCGTAGTGGGTGGAGCGCAGACCGCCGGAGGGGAAGGAGGAGGCGTCGGGCTCGCCCATGATCAGCTGCTTGCCGGTGAACTGCAGCAGGGTTTTGCTGTCCTGGGGGGCGGTGAGGAAGCTGTCGTGCTTCTCCGCCGTCACGCCGGTGAGGGGCTGGAACCAGTGGGTGTAGTGGGTGGCCCCCTTCTCCACCGCCCAGTCCTTCATGGCGTTGGCCACGATGTCGGCGGTGGCCATAGAGATGTTGCCCCCGTGCTCCATCACGTCCATCACCTCGGCGAACACCTTCTTGGGTAGCCGCTCCCGCATGACGGACACGCTGAACACGTTGGAGCCGAAAATATCTGTGATCTGGTTGCTCATGCCGCTCAGTCCCCTTTCAATCCCTTTCATCATATCCTATCCGACCGGCTATTGCAAGAAAAATTCCCGCCAATCTCCCGCCGCCCAGGGAAAAAATTGTTGGAAAAAGCCACAAAGTCGCTTTTGGGCCCCTGACATGACCGGCGGGGGAGGCGCATAGGCTTATGCCAAACGGCCGCGGGCCGGGAAAGGGGACAGGGCGATGCGCTTTGCGAAACTGGAGGGACTGGGCAACGACTATATTTATGTAAACTGCATGGAGGCGGTGCCGGAGGACCTGCCCGGCCTGGCCCGGCGGATGTCGGACCGGCACTTCGGGGTGGGGGCCGACGGGCTGATCTGTGTGAAGCCCGGCCGGACGGGGGACTTCACCATGGAGATGTACAACGCCGACGGCTCCCGGGGGGCCATGTGCGGCAACGGCCTGCGCTGTCTGGGCAAGTACGTGTACGACGGGGGCCTGACGAACAGGACCCGCCTGACCGTGGACACTGACGCCGGGCCCCGGACCCTGGAGCTGCGGCTGCGGGAGGGCCGGGTGTGGGGGGCCTCGGCGGACATGGGAGAGATTGGGGTGCTGCCCCCTCTGGAGGTGGAGGCGGGGGGCGAGACCTTCTCCCTTGTCCCCGCCTGGGCGGGCAATCCCCACGGGGTGATCTTCTGCCCCGACCCCGGGGCGGTGGATCTGGCGCGGCTGGGCCCCCTGCTGGAGCGGCACCCCGCCCTGGGGGAGCGGACCAACATCGAGTTCGCCGCCTGCCCCGACGAGGAGACCATCCTGGTCCGGGTGTGGGAGCGGGGGAGCGGGATCACCCTGGCCTGCGGCACCGGGGCCTGCGCCTGCTTCGCCGCCGCCCGGCGGGCGGGGCTGTGCGGCGACCGGGTCCTGGTCCGGCTGCCCGGCGGGGCGCTGGCCCTGGAGGAGCGGGGGAGCCATGTGTGGATGACCGGCCCGGCCCGGGCGGTGTTTTGGGGGGAGTTCCCCCT
>CALWYA010000162.1 GCA_944385645.1 uncultured Oscillospiraceae bacterium | reverse complement strand
GAGAACACCCGGGGCAGGCCGGTCATCAGGCAGCGGCCCTTGATCTCCATGGTGACCTCCTCGGGCCGGGGGAAGACGCAGCCGATGTTGATCTTCAGCTCCTCGGCGGTGCGGTCGCCGATGAGGACGTTGTGCTTGCGGCGGATATACTTGACCACCGCCTCGTCGAACTTGTCGCCGGCGGTCTTGATGGAGGCGGACTCCACCACACCGCCCAGGGAGATCACGGCGATGTCGGCGGTGCCGCCGCCGATGTCCACCACCATGTGGCCGTCGGGCTTGGTGATGTCGATGCCCGCACCGATGGCGGCGGCCACCGGCTCCTCGATGAGGTAGGCCCGGCGGGCTCCCGCCTGGATGCCCGCGTCCACCACGGCGCGCTCCTCCACCTCGGTGATGCCCGAGGGGACGCACACCAGCAGGCGGGGCTTGAACAGGGAGAAGGTGGTCACCTTCTTGATGAACTCCTTCAGCATCCGCTCGGTCATGTCATAGTCGGAGATGACGCCCTCCCGCAGGGGGCGCATGGCCACAATGTTGCCCGGGGTGCGGCCCAACATGGCCTGGGCCTCGGTGCCCACCTTCAGCAGCTTGCCGGTGTTCTTGTCAATGGCCACCACGGAGGGCTCCCGCAGGACGACCCCCTTCCCCTTGATGTAGACCAGCACCGAGGCGGTGCCTAAATCGATGCCGATGTCCTTGCTAAATATACCCATAGTACATCCACCTTGTCGTTTTCTTTCTGAGTTCCTTCTATTTCCTGCCGCGCAGCGGCCTTACAATTCAACATCCTATATTATAGCCAGACGCCCGCCGCATTTCAATCATTTTTTCTTACAATTTTCCGGGGAAAAATCCCCGTCCTCTCCCCCATTTCCCCGGGCCTGGGCCAGGGTGAGGCCGTAGACCGCCTCCGCCCCCGCCCGGCGCAGCAGCTGGGCGCACTCGGACAGGGTGGAGCCGCTGGTCACCACGTCGTCCACCAGCACCACCCGCTTTCCCGTCAGGTCCGTCCCGGGCAGCAGAGAATACGCCCCCAGGGCGTTGGCCCGGCGGGCGCTCTCCTCCTCCAGCTCGGACTGGGGCCGGGTATTCCGGTCCTTCGCCAGCGTCCCCCGCACCGGGACGTCCAGCCGCCGGCCCACCTCCCGGGCCAGCAGCCGGGCCTGGTCGAAGCCCCGCTCCCGCAGGCGCTTTTTGTGCAGGGGACACCAGGTGATCAGGTCGGCCCCCTGGGGCAGGCGGTCGGCGAGGCACTGGGCCATCACCGCCCCGAAGGGGACGGCGCAGGCCCGCACCCGCTGGAATTTATAGCGGTGGACCGCCTCCCGCACCCGGTCCCCATAGGCCATGGGCGAGAAGCAGCCGTCGGTGAAGTCCACCCGCTTCTCCCCCGCCCTCCCCGTCAGCCAGGGCAGCCTGACCTGACAGCCCGGACACACAGGAGCCCGGGGGTCGTCCAGCACCTTGTGGCAGTAGGGGCACTTGGGCGGGAAAAACAGGTCCAGGGCCGCCGTCCACAGCGTCATGCCTTGGGGTCCTCCGGGATGGGGCCATGCTGTTTTTCAAAATCGCGGATGCAGGTCAGCATGAGATAGAGCGCCTGCCCATTGATGGTCCGGCCCTCATATTCGGCAATGTATTTCAGCTTCCGGTGCACTTCCGCGGGAACACGGTTATAGATCACTGCGTCCTTTTTCTCTTTGCCTTCCATACCACATCTCCACTCTTATTTTGTGGCTCTATGGTATAGAATTTGCAGGCAGCTTGATTTCTTTTGATAGCTTTAGCTAGCTATTTTATTTGCAAAAAAAAATGGGCGGCCACGTCGGCCGCGCAACGAACGGCGCATCCGGGAGGCCGCGCCCGACAGGGTTGCACCATCCGTAGGGGCCGATGGTCCCTACCCCTTTTGTCTCGCTTCGCTCGACATTTCCCCCTGACAGGGGGAATCGGCCCCATCGGCCCGCGGGCGGCCACACAGGGCCGCCCCTACGAATCCTAACGGACGGAGCAGATAACCGGAAACACCTCATCCGTCACGGCCTGCGGCCGTGCCACCTTTCCCTGAAGGGGAAGGCTGGGTGGGCGCACACTGTGCGCCTCTACACGGCAGCGGGGCCGGTCGCCCCCTCATCCGGCCCTGCGGGCCACCTTCCCCCCAGGGGGAAGGTACGGCGCGTCAAGGATGCCGCGCCCTACAAGGGGTGCGCCTCTAAAAGCCTCCCTCTGACGAGGGAGGTGGCTGGCCGAAGGCCAGACGGAGGGAGAGACCGGGCGGCCACATGGGGCCGCCCCTACGAAAATTTCGGCCCGTTGTGACCCGTAGGAGCGGACCTGCGTGTCCGCCCTGGCCCCCTTGTGAAAGGCCGATTCCCCCTGTCAGGGGGAAATGTCGAGCGCAGCGAGACAAAAGGGGTAGGGAGGCTCCCGGCGAAGCCGGGTGGGGGATTCCGTTAATCGAAAATGTTCCCTCATCTGCCCCCTTCGGGGGCACCTTCCCCCAAGGGAAGGCTAAGGCGGGGACCCCAAAAAATAATTCCAAACTCCTAATTCTATCTTCTATCTCCTATCTCGTATCTCCTATCTCCACTCTCCACTCTCCACTCTTCACTCTCCACTCTTCACTCTCCACTCTTCACTCTCCACTCTTCACTCTCCACTCTCCACTCTCTACTCTCCCCTCCCCCGCATTTCTTCCGCCCTCCCCGCATAGAATGGACCACGGGACGGGCCCGGTGGGAAATGACACTGTTCTGTAACTATTTTTACCAAGTCGTAACGGCTTCGTCAGGATGGTAACAGCGCCCCGTGCTATACTAAATGTAGCATAGGGGAGAGGAGGTCCTCCACATGTTCAAAAAAGGATTCATCAGCTGCCTGCTGGCTGCGGCCCTGCTTGTCACCCTGGGCGGCGCCGCCCTGGCCGACCATGAGGAGACCGCTCCCGCCCGGGAGACCGTCCAGGAGCCTATCCGGGACTATGCCCCCGGCACCGTCCCCGCCCAGACCGGCGCGGTCCAGTCCATGTCCCCCGCCATCCACGGGGTGCTGCTGGCCATGCTCCACCACGGCGCGGACGAGTTCCAGGCCGACGACACCGCCCTGGCCTGGGAGAGCCTGTACAATATGCTCTCCCTCTATGGGCAGCTGGACGAGCGGTCCGAATATCAGGACAGCGACCACCTGCTGCTTCTGTCCGAGACCGTGCGGGATTATACCGCCGCTCTGGACGTCTCCTTTGACGAGCTGGGCCCCCTGCCCGGGGCGCTCAGCGACCGGATCGTCTATGACGCCGCCGCCGACAGCTATCAGGTGGTGTGCGGCAACGACAGCCAGGCCCAGTTCCAGGTGTACACGGCGGAGCAGACCGCCGGCGGGCTGGTGCTGGAGGGCGCCCTGGTCTCCCTGACCGACCAGACCGATCTGGCCCGCTTCGAGGCCGCCTTGCAGCCCCGGGACAGTATGTTCGGCTACGCCATCACCGCGCTGACCCTGACCTGAGCTGCTCCCTGTTTGTTCCGCTCATTCCCATGCGGAATTTTCCTCCTGAACATACCGCTGGCCGCCGTAAGGCGGCCAGCGGTATTGTTATGTCTCGATCCAAAAACGCCAAGGGAAGTGGACGGCCTCCTGGGCGTAGTCGATGCCGATCCGCTCCCCCGCCCGGACCTCCGAGGGGCGGGGCGGCTCTCCCGGGCGGACCGCAAGCAGACCCGCCGGGGCGGTGAGGTCCAGCCCGGTGTGGACCCGGGTGAGGGCCAGCCCCCGGCACAGCTTGCCCGGGCCGTTGAGGAAGTTCCTCCTCTGGTCGGGGGTCAGCTGGTCCAGCTTGCGC
>CALWYA010000161.1 GCA_944385645.1 uncultured Oscillospiraceae bacterium | reverse complement strand
GCTCCACTTATTTTTTCGGAGACGCTGTGGTATAATATCAACAGTTGCCGCACATGTGCGGCAGGATGCCATGTATCCCGGCGTTTTGTTCACAAAACGCCGGCTGTTGATGTTGCACCATAGCCAAAATCGGCAGAGCCGATTTTACGCCGCATCCGCGGCGCGCAAGTCCCCATGGACTTGCAGCTATGGTACAATGTTCCCACCATTACGCCGAGGGAGGAGGGACCCCCATGCTGAAGCTGATCCTGGGCCGGGCCGGGGCGGGCAAGACCACCGCCGTGCTGGGTCGGCTGTGCCGGGCGGGGGCGGAGCGCCCCCAGGTGCTCATGGTGCCCGAGCAGCAGTCCCACGAGGCCGAGCGGGCCCTGTGCCGGGCGGGGGGACCCTCCGTCAGCCTGTACGCCGAGGTGCTCTCCTTCAGCCGTCTGGCCAACCGGATCTTTCAGGCGGCGGGGGGCCTGGGGGAGGAGGAGCTGGACGCCGGCGGCCGGCTACTGCTCATGTACCGGGCGGTGCGCAATGTGGAGGGCCAGCTGAAGGTGTACGGCCGCCCCTCCCGCCGGCCCGCCTTCCTTCAGTCCCTCCTGGCCACGGTGGACGAGCTGAAGAGCGCCTGCGTCCCCCCGGAGACCCTGGTGGAGGCGGGGGAGGCCGCCCCCGGGCCCGAGGGGGACAAGCTCCGGGACCTGGGGCTCCTCTGCGGGGAGTACCAGGCCCTCACCGCCCGCAGCGCCCTGGACCCCCGGGACCGGCTCACCCGGGCGGCGGACAAGCTGAAACACTGCCCCTGGGCCAGGGGCAAGGACCTGTGGCTGGACGGCTTCACCGACTTCACGGCCCAGCAGGGTCTGGTGCTGGAGCAGCTCATGGCCCAGGCGGCCCGCCTGACGGTCACCCTCACCTGTGACCGCCTGGAGGAGGACGAGGGGGGGACGGGCATCTTTTCCCCCGCCCGGAAAACCGCCGCCCAGCTGATCCGCCTGGCCCGCCGGGCGGGCGTTAGCTATGAAGTAGAATACCTTGTCAGCGACTGTCCCGGAAAGGACCCCGCCCTGGTCCGCTGTGAGCGGGAGCTGTTTGCCCCGGAGCCGCCCCAGGGCGGCCCCTGCGGCGGGGCGGTGGAGCTGTTCCGGGGGAGCGACCCCCGGGGAGAGGTGGAGTGGACCGCCGCCCGCATCCGCCGCCTGGCCCGGGAGGAGGGGTACCGCTTCCGGGAGATCGGCGTGGTGACCCGGAACTACGGGGCCTACCGGGACCTGGTGGAGTCGGTGTTCCCCCGGTACGGGGTGCCGGTGTTCTCCGCCGACAAGACGGACATCCTGGACCGGCCGGTGCTGGCCCTGGTCACCGGGGCCCTGGAGGCGGCGGCAGGGGGCTATCGGTATGAAGACCTGTTCCGCTATCTCAAGACCGGCCTCACCGATCTGCCCCAGGAAGACCGGGACGAGCTGGAGAACTACGTGCTGAAATGGGACATCCGGGGGAGCCGCTGGACCCAGGGCAAGGACTGGTCCTGGCACCCCAAGGGCTACGGCATGGCCTGGACAGAGGAGGACCGGGCCCTGGTGGCCCGGCTGGACGCCCTGCGCCGCCGGGTGATCGCCCCTCTGGAGAAGCTGCGGAAAAATACCGAGACCACCGGGAAGGGGCAGGCGATCTCCCTTTACACATTTTTGGAGGAGATCGGCCTGCCGCGGCAGTTCACCGCCCGGATGGAGGAGCTGGAGCGCCGGGGTCAGCCCGCCCTGGCCGAGGAGTACCGGCAACTGTGGGACATCCTGACCCTGGGCCTGGAGCAGTGCGCCCGGCTGCTGGGGGAGGCCCCCATGGAGCTGGAGGAGTTCGCCCAGCTGTTCCGGCTGGTGCTGTCCCAGTACGACGTGGGCACCATCCCGGTCTCCCTGGACCAGGTGTCGGCGGGGGAGACCACCCGCCAGACCGGCCACCGGGTGAAGGTGCTGTTTCTGCTGGGGGCGGACGACGCCTCCATCCCCCAGGCAGCCGCCGCGCCCGGCCTGCTCACCGACGACGACCGGGCTCTGCTGGCCGGCTTCGGCCTGGAGCTGCAGCAGTCCCAGCGGGATCTGCTCTACCGGGAGATGACCACCCTCTATCAGCTGTGCGCCCGGCCCAGCGAGAAGCTCATCGTCACCTGGCCCGCCCAGGGGACCGCCGGGGAGGAGCGCCGGCCCAGCTTCCTGGTCCGCCGGCTCCGGCTGCTCTATGACGACCTGCGAGTGGTGGGCCAGGAGGAGTTGGACGGCTCCTTCCGGCTGGAGGCCCCCCTGCCCGCCCTGGAGCAGGCGGGGCGCAGCGCCGCCGCCCGGGCGGCCCTGGAGCGGCTGCCAGGCTGCGCCGGACCCCTGGCCCGGCTGGAGCGGGCGGCCTCCTGGGAGCGGGGGACCCTGTCCCGCCGGGCGGTGGACCGGCTCTATGGGAGGAAGGTCCCCATGTCGGCCTCCCGGATGGACAAGTACAAATCCTGCCACTTCTCCTACTTCATGCGCTACGGGCTGGCGGCGGAGCCCCGCAAGCCTGCCGGCTTTACAGCGCCTGAGTACGGCACCTTTGTCCACTATGTGCTGGAGCACGTGCTCCAGGACGAGATGTTCGGTCAAACTGTTCTGCCCGGTATGGAGGGGACAGACGCGGAGGAGCGAAAGGCCCGCCTGCGGAAGCTCACCGCCCAGGCGGTGGAGCGGTACGTCCGGGAGGAGCTGGGGGGACTGGAGGGACAGACGCCCCGGTTCCAGTACCTGTTCCGCCGGTTGCTGCGCACCGTCCAGGCGGTGGTGGACAATGTGGCCGAGGAGCTGTTCTCCTCCAAGTTCAGGCCCATCTCCTTCGAGCTGGGCTTCGGCGCCGGCAAGGACCTGCCCCCGGTGGAGCTCACCGCCCACGGGGTGACCATCAGCGTCACCGGCTTTGTGGACCGGGTAGACGGCTGGCGGGAGGGGGACAAGCTCCACCTGCGGGTGGTGGACTATAAGACGGGGCGCAAGACCTTCGACCTCACCGAGGTGTGGAACGGCCTGGGCCTCCAGATGCTCCTCTACCTGTTCACCCTGGAGAAGGGGGGGCAGGACTTCTACGGACTGCCAGTGGAGGGGGACGGGGTGCTCTATCTCCCCGCCCGGGAGGCGGTCATCCGGGGCAGCCGGTCCATGAGCGACCAGGAGCTGCAAAAGAAGGTGGACCGGGAGCTGGTGCGCAGCGGTCTGGTCCGCCGGGACCCCGCGGTGCTGGAGGCCATGGAGGCCCGGGGGGAGGGGGGCTACCGCTTCCTGCCCCTGAAGGTGTCCAGGACCACCGGGGAGATCACCGGCGAGGCCCTGGCCACCGCCGAACAGCTGGGCCGGCTGGGCCGGCACATCCAGCAGGTGCTGGAGGACATCTGCCGGGAGCTGGCCGGGGGCAGCATCGCCGCCGACCCTTTCTGGCGGGGGCCGGAGAAGAACGCCTGCCGGTACTGCGACTACGCCGACGCCTGCTGCTTCGAGCCGGGGCGGGGCGGGGACTGCCGGCGGTGGCTGCCCGGCCTGAGCGCCCAGGAGTTCTGGGCGCGGATGGAAGATCAGGACTGAGCGAGAAAGGAATGGAAGGAAATGCACGGCAAGAACATCCTCATCATCAACGATATGCCCGGCTATGGCAAGGTGGCCCTGGCGGCCATGCTGCCGGTGCTGTCCACCATGGGACACAGCGTGTACAACCTGCCCACCGCCCTGGTGTCCAACACCCTGGACTACGGGAAGTTCACCATCCTGGACACCACTGACTACATGGTGAAGGCCATCGGGGTGTGGAAGGAGCTGGGCTTCCAGTTCGACTGCATCACCACCGGCTTTCTGGCCTCTGCGGCCCAGGTGGGCA
>CALWYA010000160.1 GCA_944385645.1 uncultured Oscillospiraceae bacterium | reverse complement strand
GCGTTGCCCAGCCACACGTCGGTGCCGTGGGAGAAGCCGGACAGCCGCACCAGAATGTCGAACTGGTCGGGCTGGGTCTCCTCCAGCATGCCCCGGACGAAGGAGGTGCCGAACTCCGGGATGGCGGTGCCCCCGGTGGGGCCCAGAACCTTGTCGTCCTCATAGCCCAGCACCTTGGAGGACTGGAAGATGGACATGGTGTCCGGGTCGTCCAGGGGGATCTGGCGGGCGTTCACCCCGGTCAGATCCTCCAGCATCCGGATCATGGTGGGGTCATCGTGGCCCAGCATGTCCAGCTTCAGCAGGTTGGACTCCATGGAGTGGTATTCAAAGTGGGTGGTGACGATGTCGCTGTTGGGGTCGTCGGCGGGGTGCTGCACCGGGCAGAAGTCGTAGATCTCCTTGTCCTGGGGGATGACCACCATGCCGCCGGGGTGCTGGCCCGTGGTGCGCTTCACCCCGGTGCAGCCCAGGGCCAGGCGGTTCTCCTCCGCCTTGGAGACGGTCCTCCCCCGCTCCTCCAGGTACTTCTTCACATAGCCGAAGGCGGTCTTCTCGGCCACCGCCCCGATGGTCCCCGCCCGGAACACGTGGGTCTGGCCGAAGAGCTCGAAGGTGTACTTGTGGGCGCTGGACTGGTACTCCCCGGAAAAGTTCAGATCGATGTCGGGCACCTTGTCGCCGCCGAAGCCCAGGAAGGTCTCGAAGGGGATGTTGAAGCCGTCCTTCACGTATTTAGTCCCGCACACGGGGCAGCAGGCGTCGGGCATATCCGCTCCGCAGCCGTAGGGGTGGGCGGGGTCCTGGGCGTAGTCGAAGTCGGTGTGCTTGCACTTGGGACAGCGGTAGTGGGCGGGCAGGGAGTTCACCTCGGTGATGCCCGACATGAAGGCCACCAGGGAGGAGCCCACCGAACCACGGGAGCCCACCAGATAGCCGTGCTCCAGGGAGTTCTGCACCAGCTTCTGGGCGGACATGTAGATCACGTCGTACTTACAGCGGATGATGTCCCCCAGCTCCACCTCGATGCGGTCGGTGACGATTTTCGGGGGATTTTCTCCGTAAAGCTCATGGGCTTTCCCCCAGACTAACCGCTTCAGCTCCCCGTCGGAGTCCTCCAGCTTGGGGGCGAACAGCCCCTTGGGCAGGGGATTGATGGGGTCGCACCAGTCGGCAATCAGGTTGGTGTTCTTCACCACCACCTCATAGGCCTTCTCCTTCCCCAGATAGGAGAACTCCTCCAGCATCTCCTCGGTGGTCTTGAAGTAGATGGGCAGGGACTCGTCCGCGTCCTCAAAGCCCTTGGAGGCCAGAAGGATGTGGCGGTAGATCTCGTCCTCCGGGTCCAGGAAGTGGACGTCCCCGGTGGCGCACACCGGCTTGCCCAGCTCCTCCCCCAGCTTCACGATGGTCCGGTTGAAGTCCCGCAGCTCCTCCTCGCTGCGCACCATCCCCTTGCGGAGCATGAACCGGTTGTTGCAGATGGGCTGGATCTCCAGATAGTCGTACCAGGAGGCGATCCGCTTCAGCTCCTCCCAGCTCTTGCCGTCCACCACCGCCCGGAACAGCTCCCCCGCCTCGCAGGCCGAGCCGATGATGAGGCCCTCCCGGTTCTCGTTGATCAGGGACTTGGGCATGGTGGGGTAGCGGCGGAAATGCTCTAGGTGGGACAGGGAGATGAGCTTGTACAGGTTGCGCAGGCCGGTCTGGTTCTTGGCCAGGATGATCAGGTGCTTGGGCTGCCGGCGGGCCTTGCCCCCCTGGCGCAGCCTGGGCATATAGGGGTTGATCTCGTTTAGGTTATGTAAACCGGCCTCCTCCAGCATCCGGAAGAAGGGGGGCAGCATATAGGCCACGGTGGCCGCGTCGTCGCTGGCCCGGTGGTGGTTGAAGGCGGGCAGGTGCAGGTGCTCGGCCACAATGTCCAGCTTGTATTTGCCCAGGTCGGGCAGCAGGTTCTGGGCCAGGATCAGGCTGTCCACCGAGGGGTTGTGAAAGGGGATGCCGTACTTCTCACAGCCGGCGGCGATGAAGCCCATGTCGAAGTCGGCGTTGTGGGCGGCCAGGGGCCGGTCCCCGGCGAAGGCCAGGAAGGCCCGCAGAGCCTCCTCCTGGGAGGGGGCCCCCTCCAGCATCTCGTCGGTGATGCCGGTGAGGCGGATGATCTCCGGGGACAGGATGCGCTCCGGGGAGACGAAGGTGTTGAACCGGTCGGTGATCTCCCCGTTTTTCAGCACCACCGCCCCGATCTCGATGATGACCTCGTACTTCTTGTTCAGGCCGGTGGTCTCGATGTCGAAGCAGACGATCTCGTCGGAGAAGGCGGCGTCCGTCTCCCCGTGGACCACCACCCGGTCGTCCACGTCGTTGAGGTAGTAGGCCTCCACCCCGAAGAGGACCTTGATCTTCTTGGCGGAGTGCTTGGCGTTGGGAAAGGCGTGGGCCACCCCGTGGTCGGTGATGGCAATGGCCCGGTGACCCCAGGCCTCCGCCCGCTTGATCACGTTCTTGTCCGCCCCGATGGTGGAGTCGGTCTTGAAGCCCACCGCCGTCAGGGCGTCCATGGCGGACATGTTGGTGTGCAGGTGGAGCTCCACCCGCTTCTCGGGGGCGGTGTCCACCCGCGCCGTCCGGTCGGCCAGGGTGACGGCCACCGGCTCCAGCACCATGTCCCCGTAGAACCGGTCCATGTTCAGCCGGCCCTGGACCTTCAGGTGCATCCCCTTTTTGATGCCGTCCACCAGGGGCTTGGCCTCGTCCCCGGGGAAGAACTTGTTCACCCGGATGGAGCCGGTGTAGTCCGTGAGGTCAAAGGCCACCACCCAGGCCCCCCGCTTTTTCAGCTCCCGGTGGTCCACGGCGAACACGTCGCCCTCTACCACCACCATGCCCATGTCCAGCTCCAGCTCCCCCATGGGGGTGGGCCCCTTGGTGACTGGCTTGCCGAAGATGGCCTTCCCCTGGGGCTTCTTCCCGGCGCTCCCCCGGGCGGGGGCGGGGCGGGCAGTCTGTTTCATGGCCGCCCGGCGGATGGCCTCGGTGCGGGCGAAGGGGTCGGCGGGACCCTCGGGCCGATCAACGGCAGGGCCTGCTTCTGTCTGTTCTGCTTTTTCAGGTTCTGTAAAGGGTTCTATCTTCACATGGTTTAGTCCATAGCACCGCCCCACCGCCTCCTGGACCTGGACCAGCAGGTTGGGGCCGGCCCCGGCCGCCCCCTCCACCCGCACCTCGGCGCTGCGGCTGGAGCGGTCGATGGCGGCGGACACCACAAGCCAGCCCTCCACCGCGGCGGCCAGCTCGGCGTCGCGGCAAAGGGCGGCAAACAGCTCTAAAAATGGGATCTTTTGGGACATGGGGTCAGAGCTCCTTTGAAAGAAGACGTGGTTTTTTCGCAGGGAGGGGGCTTGCCCCCGCCCTGCATGGCATATTTTCCATGGGGCGGCGAAACATCACCGGCCCTTACAGGGTAGCAATGAGGGCGAACAGCTCGTCCACCAGCCGGTCCTGGGGGACCTTTTTGACGATCTCGCCCTTTCGGAACAGCAGACCCTCGCCGATGCCGCCGGCGATGCCGCAGTCGGCGGCGGAGGCCTCCCCGGGGCCGTTGACGGCGCAGCCCATGACCGCCACGGTGATGGGCTTGTCCACCCCTTTCAGCCGCTCCTCCACCTCGCCCGCCAGGGCGATCAGGTCGATGCGGGTGCGGCCGCAGGTGGGGCAGGATACCAGCTCGGGCCCCTCCCGGCGCACTCCGGCGGCCTTCAAAATGTCCCGGGCGGCGTAGACCTCCTCCACCGGGTCGGCGGACAGGGAGACCCGCATGGTGTCCCCGATGCCCAGGGCCAGCAGGCCCCCGATGCCCACGGCGGATTTCAGGGTGCCCATGCGGAC
>CALWYA010000159.1 GCA_944385645.1 uncultured Oscillospiraceae bacterium | reverse complement strand
GGCGCGCACCTCGTTGGCCAGCTGGCCCATGGCGGGCCGCTCCTCGGGGGACAGCTTGCCCATGCTCTTCAGGACGGCGGTGAGCTCGCCCTTCTTGCCCAGGTACTTCACCCGCAGCTCGTCCAGCTGGGCGGTGGACTGAGCCCCCGCCAGGGCGGCCAGGGCCTCCGAGCGGATCTTTGCTAACTGTTCTTTCATTGATAAAACTCCTTTGTGTGGACTTGCGGTGTTGGATCGCCCCGCGGGGCGGGAAAAACGTGGAGAGACTTCAGCTCAGCCACTGGCTGGCCTTGTTCTGGACGGTGACGTTGTGCCGGGGCAGGCTGTACAGCCCGCCGGACAGGTCGGCGGGGCCGTGGGCGGTGGTGACGGTCACGGAAAAGTGCTCCGCCAGAAACTGGACGGCCCAGGGCTCCGTCTTCCCGTTGGGGTAGGCGAAGAAGGTCACCGGCTGCCCCAGCTCGGCCGACAGCAGGTCGATGCTGGTCTGCAGGTCGGGGAGGACCCGGGCCTCATAGTCGGCCTGACACTCCCCCTCCAACCGCCGGATGCCCTGGTCGTCCGCCCCGTGGAGGTCATAGGTGTGGGAGCCGAACTCCACCAGACCGGAGGCGGCCATCTCCCGGCACATGTCCCAGGTGAGATAGCCGGGGACGCCCTCCTGGACGTACCGGACGATGGGGGAGATGACGGCCTTGGCCCCGAACTCCTTCAGCAGGGGGAAGGCCAGGGTGTAGTTGCTGGCGTACCCGTCGTCAAAGGTGATCATCACCGACTTCTCCGCCAGGGGGACCCCCTGGGCCAGCTCCCGGGGGAGGTAGAAGGTGAAGCCCTGGTCGGTCATCCACTGCAGATCCTCCCGCAGGCGGCCGGTGGTGATGGTCCAGTCGTTGCAGCCCGAGCCGTCCCCCTCCACCACGTCGTGGTACATGAGAATGTACAGCTTGGAGCAGCTGGGCGCGGGCTCCTGGACCGGCTCCTCCTCCGGGGGTGTCTCCGGGACCGGCTCCTCCCCGGACGGGGACTGGCAGTCCGTTCCCTCACAGGGCGGCTCCGGTTCCGGGCAGGGCTCGGCGCAGGGGTCCTCCTGCGCCGTCTGGGGCGCTTTCGCCCCAGACGAAATCTCCTCCGGGGGCGGTTCCTCCTCCGGGGGCACGTCAGGCGGCGGGGCCTCCTTCGGCTCCTCCCGGGGCGGTTCTGCCTCCGGCGGGGAGAGGGGCTCCGGTTCGGGCTCCGCCTCGGCGGAGGACGTCCCATCGGGGGCCGCCGGCTGCGGCTGCTCCGGCGCAGAGACGGAGGCCTCCTCCGGCGGAGCCGGGGCAGGCTCAGGGGTCTGCTGACAGGCGGCCGACAGCAGCACAGGCAGCAGGAGCAGACAGGCAAGGGAGCGCCGGAATGTCTTTTTCATGGTTCTCACACCTCAGATCGGCGATGATCGATCGGCCAGAAAAAAAGCCCTCCGTCCCTCTGAACTGGGACGAAAGGCAACCCTTCCGCGGTACCACCCGCATTCGCGTCTCACGACGCGCACTCATGTCCGGTAACGGCGGACCGCCGTCCCCCTCTCAGGGGCCGCTCCCGGGCGAACAAGCGGCACAGCTTAGGGCGGCTTTCAGCCGGCGGCCGCCCCTCTCTGCAATCTGCAAACCCGCTATTTTCCCGTTCTGCGCATTTACACTACCCGTATTTATACCATACTCCATGGGAAAAAGCAAGCCTGAAATCCCCGGCGCGGGGGAAACGGAGGAGAAAATTTAAGAAAAACATAAGAAACACGTCTGTGCAGGGCCCTCTCGAATGTAGTATAATAGTTTAAAAAAGAACCGTGATCCAAAAGTCTGCGGCAGAAAGGAAGGAGAACCATGAAACGGCTGTTATCTGTGGCGCTGGGCACGGCGCTGGCCCTGGCCCTGGCGGCGGTCCCCGCCCAGGCGGCGATGGGAGACGTGATCGGGACGGTGTGCTGGAGCGACATCACCGCCAAAATCGACGGGCGGACCATCCCCTCCTACAACTGGGAGGGGACCACGGTGGTGCCGGCGGAGCTGCTGCGTTATTACGGGATGCAGATCGCCTATAATCAGAATCAGCGGGAGCTGCGGATCAGCTGGAAACCGGACGGGGAGCGCAGCGGCACCTACACGCCCCCGGAGGACCGGCCCGCCGCCGGCACCCCCGCCTATGACATTCTGGAGACCGACATCGTCACCTATGTCCAGGGGAAGCCGGTCCAGGGACTGAACATCGACGGCACCACCATGGTGCGCCTGTCCGACCTGGCCGCCTGCGGCGCGGTGACCTGGGACCCGGCAAACTCGGTGGCTGAGCTGACCCTCTTTGAGGACCTGCCGTCCCTGGAGCGGAACCGGGTGATCGCCGAGCTGGAGGCCCAGGCGGAGGCCCTGGGGGGCAGCTGCGCCTATGAGGTGCTGACCGCGGTCCCGGACGAGCACGTCACGATGGGCTATCTGGACGCCAAGAAGATCCTGGTGGTGGGTCGGATCACCCTGCCGGACGGGACGGTGCGCAGCTCCATGACCTGCGTCTATGGGAGCGGACAGACCCTGAATGTGGCGGACCTGCTGCCCGAGGAGATCGCCGCCCGGTTCGACCCCCGGATCAGAGAGATGAATACCTATGACATCAGCTTTTTCACCCCCTCCGCTGACGGGGAGGACGAGGTGCTCTATGAGATTCGTTGGGGTAATGACTGGGAGGCGGTGTGGGCCTGCGTGGAGCGGGAGCAGCCCATGGACCAGCCCCTGGAACAGTGGACGGCGGAGTGGCCCGATATTCCGGAGGAAAAGACTGGCTTTGCGCAGGAGGTGGTGTTTTACCGGGACTATGACCGGGTAGTGGCGGAGTTTGTGGAGCTCCCCTTTGACGGGGGAAGATTTGAACTTGATCAGTCCGGCTGGTCCTGCGTCCGTTTCGGGAACCACGGTGGGCAGGAGGATCAGAGCGGCTGGGGCAGAGCCTGGAACGCCCTGTGGCTTCTGGCGCCGGCGCCCTGGGAGGAGAAGTTTGATCCGGAGAACTCCCCCGAGCTGCGGCAGCAGGTGTCTCAGTATCTGAAGATCACTTACAACGGCCAGCCGGTCACCGGCAATCTGACGGCCTCCCGGGGAAACGGGCATTCGGACCTGTATTTCACCTTTGACCAGCCCATCGCCTTCGCCCAGGGGGACGAGATCCGGGTCTGGGCGGGCCTGCCGGAGGAAACTTAAATTCCTACTAAAAAAGTAGGAAAATGATATGGACAAACGCTGCCGCTTATGGTAGAATAAGGGCGCCCCGGAGGACGGGGCGCCCTTTCCCGGTTTGGCCGGGGCTGGGCCTGGGTACAATGAGAGCGGCTGGCGCGGCGCCGGACGCGGGTACGGAGGAGATTTCCATGCTGGAATTACAGCACATCAGCTATGATGTGGAGCAGGACGGCGAGGACAAGGGCATCCTGCACGATATTAACCTGAAGATCGGCGAGCGGTTCGTGGCCATCACCGGCCCCAATGGGGGCGGCAAGTCCACCCTGGCCAAGGTGATCGCCGGCATCCTGGTCCCCACGGAGGGGAAGATCATCCTGGACGGGGAGGACATCACCGGCCTGGGCATCACCGAGCGGGCCCGGAAGGGCATCAGCTTCGCCTTTCAGCAGCCGGTGCGCTTCAAGGGGCTGACGGTGAAGGACCTGATCACCCTGGCCAGCGGCAAGCAGATCGGGGTGGCCGAGGCCTGTGACTATCTGTCCGAGGTGGGCCTGTGCGCCAAGGACTACATCGACCGGGAGGTGGACGCCTCCCTGTCCGGGGGCGAGCTCAAGCGCATCGAGATCGCCATGATCATGGCCCGGGGCACCAAGCTGTCCGTCTTTGACGAGCCGGAGGCGGGCATCGACCTGTGGTCCTT
>CALWYA010000158.1 GCA_944385645.1 uncultured Oscillospiraceae bacterium | reverse complement strand
ATGGAGGTGCGGGGGGCGGCGCCGGTGCCCCCGTCGTGGCCGGAGATGAGGACCACCTGGGCCCCCGCCTTGGCCACCCCGGCGGCGATGGTGCCCACCCCCGCCTCGCTGACCAGCTTCACCGAGATCCGGGCCCGCCGGTTGGCGCACTTCAGGTCGTAGATGAGCTGGGCCAGGTCCTCGATGGAGTAGATGTCGTGGTGGGGGGGTGGGGAGATGAGGGTGACGCCGGGGGTGGAGTGGCGGCACCGGGCGACCCAGGGGTAGACCTTCCCGGCGGGCAGGTGTCCCCCCTCCCCGGGCTTGGCCCCCTGGGCCATCTTGATCTGGAGCTCCTTGGCGCTCACCAGATAGGCGCTGGTGACCCCGAAGCGGCCGGAGGCCACCTGCTTGATGGCGGAGCACCGCTCCGGATCGTCCAGCCGGTCCTCCTCCTCGCCCCCCTCCCCGGAGTTGGAGCGCCCGCCCAGGGCGTTCATGGCCCGGGCCAGGCACTCGTGGGCCTCCTGGGAGATAGAGCCGTAGCTCATGGCCCCGGTCTTGAAGCGCCTGACGATGGCATCCACGCTCTCCACCTCGTCCAGGGGGATGGGCTCCTCGGCGTACTTCATGTCCAGCAGCCCCCGGAGGGTGTGGGGCCGGGTCTCGTCGTCCACCAGGGCGGTGTACTGCTTGAAAATGTTGTAATCCCCCCGGCGGGCCGCCTGCTGGAGCAGGTGGATGGTCTGGGGATCGTACAGGTGGTCCTCGCCCCCCGCCCGGGCCTTGTGCTCCCCCAGACTGTCCAGCTCCCGGTCGGTGTCCAGCCCCAGGGGGTCGAAGGCCCGGCGGTGGTTGCGCTCCACCGCGGCGGCCATCTCCTCCAGGCCGATGCCCCCCACCCGGGAGACGGTGTTGGTGAAGTACCGGTCGATGACCGCCCGGTTGATGCCCACCGCCTCGAAGATCTGGGCGGACTGGTAGGACTGGAGGGTGGAGATGCCCATTTTGGAGGCGATCTTCACGATCCCGTGGAGGACGGCGGCGTTATAGTCCCGCACCGCCGTGTGGAAGTCCTTGTCCAGCAGGCCCTCCTCGATGAGCTCCACCACCGTCTCCTCCGCCAGATAGGGGTTGACGGCCCGGGCGCCGTAGCCCAGCAGGGCGGCGAAGTGGTGGACCTCCCGGGGCTCGGCGGACTCCAGCAGGATGGACACAGCTGTGCGCCTGCCGGTGCGGATCAGGTGCTGCTCCATGGCGGACACCGCCAACAGGGAGGGGATGGCCACGTGGTTCTCGTCCACCCCCCGGTCGGACAGGATGACGATGTTGGCCCCCTCCCGCCAGGCCTTGTCCACCGCCACCGCCAGGCGGTCCAGGGCCCGGTCCAGGGGGGTGTTGGGATAGCTCAGCAGGGAGACGGTGGCCGCGCGGAAGCCCGGCCGATCCATGGCCCGGATCTTCATCAGGTCGGTGGAGGTGAGGATGGGACCGGGGAGCTGGAGCACCCGGCAGTTGTCGGCCTTCTCCTCCAGCAGGTTGCCGTCGTCGGCCACATAGACGGCGGTGTCGGTGACGCACTGCTCCCGGATGGCGTCGATGGGGGGATTGGTCACCTGGGCGAAGAGCTGCTTGAAGTAGTTGAACAGGGGCTGGTCCTTGTCGTCCAGTACCGCCAGAGGGATGTCGATACCCATGGCGGCGGTGGGCTCGGCCCCGGTGCGGGCCATGGGCAGGATGGTGTCCCGCACGTCCTCATAGGTATAGCCGAAGGCCTTTTGGAGCCGCCGGAGCGCCTCCCGGTCCCGCCGCTCCACCCGCTTGTTGGGCAGGGGCAGGTCCTCCAGCCGGACCAGGTTGGCGTCCAGCCACTCCCCGTAGGGCTGCCGGGCGGCGTAGCCCTCCTTCAGCTCCTCGTCGCCGATGATCCGGCCCGCCCGAGTGTCCACCAGCAGCATCTTCCCCGGCTGGAGCCGGGATTTCTCCACAATCCGCTCCGCCGGGAGGTCCAGCACCCCCACCTCGGAGGAGAGGATCAGCCGGCCATCGTCGGTGACATAGTACCGGGCGGGGCGCAGACCGTTGCGGTCCAGTACCGCCCCCACCACGTCCCCGTCGGAGAACAGGATGGCCGCCGGGCCGTCCCAGGGCTCCATGAGGGTGGAGTAGTAGTGGTACAGGTCCCGCTTGCGCCGGGAGATGGTCCGATCCCCCCGCCAGGGCTCGGGGATGCAGGCCATCACCGCCAGGGGCAGCTCCATGCCCCCCATCATCAGAAATTCCAGAGTGTTGTCCAGCATGGCCGAGTCGGAGCCGGCGGCGTTGACCACCGGCAGCACCTTGTCCATGTCCGCCTCCAGCAGGGGGGAAGACATGGTCTCCTCCCGGGCCAGCATCCGGTCCGCGTTGCCCCGGATGGTGTTGATCTCCCCGTTGTGGGCGATGAGCCGGTTGGGGTGGGCCCGCTCCCAGGCGGGATCGGTGTTGGTGGAGAACCGGGAGTGGACGATGGCCAGGGCGGACTGATAGTCCGGACTCTGGAGGTCGGGGTAGAAGGCCCGCAGCTGTCCCACCAGGAACATCCCCTTATAGACCACCGTCCGGCTGGACAGGGAGACCACATAGGTGTCGTCGTTGGACTGCTCAAAGGACCGCCGGGCCACATAGAGTCTCCGGTCGAAGGCCAGGCCCCGCTCCACCCCCTCGGGCCGGGCCACGAAGCCCTGCTCGATAAAGGGCATCTTCTCCCGGGCCCGCCGGCCCAGGATGTCAGGGCGGATGGGCACTTCCCGCCAGCCCAGGAAGGGCAGGCCCTCCTGCTGGGCGATCACCTCGAACATCCGCTTGGCCTGGCCCCGGCGCAGGGGGTCCTGGGGGAAGAAAAACATTCCCACCCCATAGTCCCGGGCCCCGGGCAGAGAAAAGCCGGCCTCCCGGGCCGCCCGGTCGAAAAAGGAGTGGGAGACCTGCACCAGGATGCCCACCCCGTCGCCGGTCTTGCCGTCGGCGTCCTTGCCCGCCCGGTGCTCCAGCTTCTCCACGATCTTCAGGGCGTCGTCCACCGTCCGGTGGCTGGGCCGGCCCTGTATGTCCACCACGGCGCCGATTCCACAGGCGTCGTGTTCAAATTCCGGGCGGTAAAGTCCCGCCTGTTCCGTTGTCTGCTTTCTCACGCGTTTCGCCTCTTTCCATGAAAACGGCGGCAGCCGGGCACCCGGCTGCCGCCGCGAGACCGCCTTGTCTCTGTGTCAATTCTGGCCTTCTCCGTCCAGTACCGCCTGGGCAGTTCGGAGCAGTTTTTCTTGGTGATCCATGCTGCGCTTCTGCAAAAAGCGGTGGGCCTGCGCCTCCGTCATACCGTCCCGCTCCATGAGCAGCGCCTTGGCCCGGCGGATGACCTCCTGTTCCTCCGAGGGACGGCAGGGACGGTCCAGCCGCTCCAGCCGGCGGCCCACCCGCAGGAGGGCCTCCACGGCGGTGATCAGCTCCCGCTTGGTGGTGGGCAGGGGGAGGGGCACGATGTCGTCCCCCTCCAGCAGGTCCAGCTGGTCCCGGGTGGCCAGCACCAGCACCGAGCAGTACAGGGGCAGGTCGGCGGCCAGCAGACGGGCCGACTGGGCCCCCAGCTTATAGCCGCACACCACGGCGGTGATCCGCCGCCGGTTTACCGTCTGGCGGACCTGGTCCGCCGAGCCGCACAGGAGACAGGCGGCGGTGCCGGAGGTCTCCAGAATCTCCTTCACTCTCTGGTTGTTCTTCTCCTGTTCAAAGGCGAGGATGATCTGTTCCATGTCCCGTCCCTCCTCCGGCGCCGGTCTGCGCTGTTTCCGTTTTTCGGCCTGTCAGCCTGTCAATCTTTGATAGGGATTTAATAGTTGATGATGTATTTCTCCCGCTCCCAGGAACTGACCCGGGTGCGGTACCCCTCCGGGGCGGGCGTTTTCTGCGGAAAACGCAGCGCTCCGCGCCCAGGCCGCCCCTTCC
>CALWYA010000157.1 GCA_944385645.1 uncultured Oscillospiraceae bacterium | reverse complement strand
ACCGCCCTGCTGGACCGGGTGGAGGAGCTGCAGGATACTGTCAAGGAGTTTCGCTATACCCCTCTGATGATTTCTATTGATGAGCGGCCGAAGGACTTCTCCTTCCTGCCCATCGGGCAGTACCAGGGGGCGGCGGAGGTCCGGGCGTACCCCTCCTTCTCCCTGCTCCTGGACGACTTCTTCGCCCAGCGGGATCAGCAGGAGCGGGTGCGGCAGAAGGGCCAGGACCTGATCCGCCAGGTAACCAACGCCCGGGACCGCACCCGGCGAAAAATCGCCAACCAGGAGAAGGAGCTGGCCGCCACCCGGGACCGGGACCGGCTGCGGCAGCTGGGGGACATCCTCACCAGCAACTTCTGGCAGATGGAGAAGGGGATGGCCCGGCTCCGGGCGGCGGACTTCTATGACCCGGAGGGGAAGGAGGTCGACATCAAGCTGGACCCCCTCCTCACCCCCCAGCAGAACGCCGCTAAATACTACAAGGAGTACAACAAGGCCAAGACCGCCGAGGAGATGCTCACCATCCAGCTGGACAAGGGCCGGAAGGAGCTGGACTACCTGAACAGCGTGCTGGAGGCCATCTCCCTGGCCGAGGGGGAGCGGGACCTGGGGGAGATCCGCCAGGAGCTGGTGGACACCGGCTATCTGCGCCCGGGCAAGACCGCCAGGGTCCGCAACAAGCGGGTGACCTCCAAACCCATGGAATTTATGTCAACCTCCGGCCTGCGCATCTCGGTGGGCAAAAACAACAGCCAGAACGACCTGCTCACCTGCAAGCTGGCGGGCAAGGGGGACATCTGGTTCCACACCCAGAAGATTCACGGCTCCCACGTGATCTTGTGGACCGAGGGGGAGCAGCCCGACCTCCAGAGCCTGAACGAGGCCGCCTGCCTGGCCGCCTGGTTCTCTCAGGCCCGGGACAGCAGCAAGGTGCCGGTGGACTACACCCCCGCCCGCTACGTGAAAAAGCCGGGGGGCGCCCGGCCGGGGATGGTGGTGTACACCACCTATGAGACCGCCTGGGTGAAGCCCGACGGGGAGCTGGCCAGGAAATTGCGGGTCAAATAAAACGCCCTCGACGCAATCGAACATTTGTTTTATCATAGGATCAAAGGAGGCGCTGCCCGTGGCATTTGATTTCAAGAAGGAGTACAAGGAGTTCTATCTCCCCAAGAACCGGCCGGAAATCATCACCGTACCTCCGGCCAACTATCTCGCCGTCCGGGGGCAGGGCGACCCCAACGAGGCGGGCGGCGCCTATCAGCGGGCCATCGGGGTGCTGTACACCGTGGCCTATACCCTGAAAATGAGCTACAAGACCGACCACCGGATCGAGGGCTTCTTCGACTACGTAGTGCCCCCGCTGGAGGGCTTTTGGGAACAGGATGGCACAGCGGGGATCGACTATGGCAACAAGGCCGCCTTCCGCTGGATCTCCGTCATCCGTCTGCCCGACTTCATCACCCAGGCGGATTTCCGCTGGGCGGTGGAAACGGCCTCGGCCAAGAAGAAGCTGGACTGCTCCCCGGCGGAATTTTTCGCGGTGGACGAGGGACTGTGCGTCCAGATGATGCACCTGGGCCCCTTTGATGACGAGCCCGCCTCGGTGGCCCGGATGGACGCCTATCTGGCGGAGCAGGGCTATGCGAACGACTTCTCCCCCGCCCGGCTCCACCACGAGATCTACCTGTCCGGCGCCCGAAAGGTCCCGCCGGAGAAGTGGAAAACAGTCATCCGGCACCCCATCCGCAAGCTTCCATAAGAGAGCAAGACAGCCGCCCGAACAGGCGGCTGTCATTCTGTAAACTCATGTTCGTGCTCCCGGAAGAACTCGTAGTAGGCCCGCACATGGGGGAGCTGGGTCCAGGGGCGGACCTCCACCTTGTCCCCGTCCAGGTCGTAGATCTTCGCCCCCCGCAGGGACAGGAGGAAGGGGGAGTGGGTGGCGATGATGAGCTGGCAACGGTAGAAACGCGCCGAGTCCTCCAGGAACTGCCGCAGCTCCAGCTGGAGCCGGGGGGACAGGCTGTTCTCCGGCTCGTCCAGCAGATACAGTCCCCCCTCCCCCATCTGCCGGGTGAAAAAGAGAAAGGCGCTCTCCCCGTTGGACTGGCCGGGCACGTCGTTCATCACCCGGTCCCGCACATAGCGGGAGCCTGTCTTACGCTGGGCGTCGGCCACCTGCCGCAGGCGGTCCACATCGGCCAGGGAGCGCATCTGAAAGCTGGCGTACCGGGCCTCGGTATACTCCTCCAGCAGCTCCCGCCGACGACGGTCGATCCCCTCGTTCAGGCTGCGCAGGTCCAGGAGATAGTCGAACACATCGTCGCTGGTGATGACCCGGCTGGTTTCTCGGGCCGCCCGGTCAAAGGCGGGGGCGGTCTCCGCCTGGCACAGGTCCAGATACCGCCCGAAGAAGGCACTGCGGTTGAACACCGCCCCCCGGCGCAGGCCCAGCTTCTCCCCGATCAGGTTCAGAATGGTGGTCTTGCCGCTGCCGTTGCCTCCGCACAGGATGGTGACCGGCTCGAATCGGAATTGGGGCAGCTCCCGGCTCAGGAAGATGCCGAAGGGGTAGCGGCTGGTGTAGCAGGTGCGCTTGTTCTCCCCGTCCCAGGACAGGAAATTGGTCTCCTCCGAAACGGAAGGGAGCTGAAAGGACCGGATATAGACCATGGATCGAACCTCCCAGGGGGCGATTGCGCCGGAGCGCGTTTTGTGGTACACTGAGGGGGAGGTGAGAAGCATGACCCCCTTACAGTATGAGAAGGAGCGGGTGTACGCCCTGGACGAGGGCGGGAAGCTGGTGGCCGAGATCACCTTCCCGGAGACCGCCCCCGGCGTGTACACCATGGACCACACCTTTGTGGACCCCTCCCTGCGGGGACAGGGGATGGCGGATCAGCTGGTGCGGGCCGCCCTGGAGCAGATCCGGGAAAACGGCGGGACTCCCGCCGCCACCTGTTCCTACGCCCTGTCCTGGCTGGAGAAACACCCCGACCAGAAGTGAGCTGACCCCCTCCGGAGCCCGGAGGGGGTTCGCTTTTGCTCCGGACCCCGCCCTTGGGGTGGGGTCCGGCTCTGTTATGCCTTGCTCTTCAGATAGGCGTCGATGGACCTGGCGGCGGACTTGCCCGCCCCCATGGCCAGGATGACGGTGGCGGCGCCGGTGGCGGCGTCCCCGCCGGCGAAGATGTTGGGACAGGAGGTGCAGCCCCCCTCGTCGGCGGCCACGCACCCCTTCCGGGTCTTCTCCAGGCCGGGGGTGCCCTCGTAGCTCATGGGGTTGGGGGAGGTGCCCAGGGCCATGATGACCGCGTCCACCTCCATTTTAAACTCGCTGCCGGGGATGACCACCGGGCGGCGGCGGCCCGAGTCGTCGGGCTCGCCCAGCTCCATGCGCACGCAGGTGATGGACTGGACGTGGCCGGTCTCGTCCCCCTCCACCGACACCGGGTTGGTGAGGAAGTCGAAGACGATGCCCTCCTCCTTGGCGTGGTGGATCTCCTCCAGCCGGGCGGGCAGCTCCGCCTCGCTGCGGCGGTAGACGATGTGGACCTCGGCCCCCAGCCGGCGGGCGCACCGGGCGGCGTCCATGGCCACGTTGCCGCCCCCCACCACGGCCACCCTCTTGCTGTGGAGAATGGGGGTCTCGGCGCCGGGCTGATAGGCCTTCATCAGGTTGATCCGGGTGAGGTACTCGTTGGCGGAGTACACCCCCACCAGGGACTCCCCGGGGATCTTCATGAACATGGGCAGGCCGGCCCCCGAGCCGATGAACACCGCCTCATAGCCCCGCTCAAACAGCTCGGGGATGGTGAGCACCTTGCCGATGACCATGTTCAGCTCGATGTCCACCCCCATCTTCTCCAGGTTGGACACCTCCCGGGCCACAATGGCCTTGGGGAGGCGGAACTCGGGGATGCCGTAGGTGAGCACGCCGCCGGCGGTGTGGAAGGCCTCGAACAC
>CALWYA010000156.1 GCA_944385645.1 uncultured Oscillospiraceae bacterium | reverse complement strand
CGGTACGCCCTGGTGGAGCTGGTCAACCTCCACGACGACTCCCTGGAGTTCGAGCCCATCCACCGGGTGGTGTTCGGGGTGAAGCCGGAGGCGCTGCTGGACGCCCTGGCGGACTTCTACCCCAACCTCGTCCAGGGACGGGGGACGGGCCACGTGTTCTCCTATGTGGCCAGCCGGTGGAGCCGGGGGGAGCTGACGGTGCCCCACCCCAGGCAGCAGCTGCCGGTGGGCACCCTCCAGACCTTCCTGGACGACTATCTGACCGGCCGCCCCGGGGCCCGGGTGGACTACATCCACGGGGCCGACGTGGCCCAGAAGCTGGCCCTGGAGCGGGAGGACGCGGTGGCCTTCCTGCTGCCCCCCATGGGCAAGGGGGAGCTGTTCCCCACCGTGATCCACGACGGGGTGCTCCCCCGCAAGACCTTCTCCATGGGGGAGGCCCACGACAAGCGCTTTTATCTGGAGGCCCGGCGCATCCGGGAGTGACGGGGAGGAGCCCCGCGTAGAGAGGTGAGCCTATGGAAGTACAGGCCTTTGCCAAACTGAACCTCACCCTGGACGTGCTGTCCAAACGGCCGGACGGCTATCACGACCTGCGGATGATCATGCAGTCGGTCACCCTGGCCGACCGGCTGACCCTGGAGGAGACTGGGGCGGGAGAGGTGCGGGTGCGCACCGATCTGCACTTCCTGCCCACCGGGGAGAAAAACCTGGCCGCCCAGGCCGCCCTGCGCTACTGGCAGGCCCGGGGGGAGGGACCTCGGGGGCTGGACATCGCCATCCAGAAGCGCATCCCCGTGTGCGCCGGCATGGGCGGGGGCAGCAGCGACGCCGCCGCCGTCCTCCGAGCCCTGAACGACCGGGACGGCGCCCCCTTCTCCCGGGAGGAGCTGGCCCGGATCGGGGAACAGGTGGGGGCCGACGTGCCCTACTGTGTGCTGGGGGGGACCGCCCTGGCCGAGGGCAAGGGGGAGGCGCTCACCCCGCTGCCCGACCTGCCCCGGTGCTGGGCGGTGGTGTGCAAGCCGGAGTTCTCCATCTCCACGCCGGAGCTCTTCGCCCGGATCGACAGCGTCCGCCTGCGCCGCCGGCCCGACACCCGCGGGGCAGTGGAGGCCCTGGAGGCGGGAGATCTGGTGGGGGTGGCCCGGCGGCTGTACAACGTGTTCGAGGATGTCCTCCCCGACCGGCAGCGGGCCCGGGTGTTCGATCTGAAGAACCTCCTCATCGGCTGCGGGGCCCTGGGGGCCAGCATGAGCGGCACCGGGCCCACTGTCTTCGGCCTGTTCGACCGGGAGGACCCGGCCCGGGAGGCCCATGACCGCCTGTCCCAGGAGAGCCGGGAGACCTTTTTGTGCCAGACAGTTTAAAAAACCCAGAAGCCGTCTATCCTATCAAGGTAAAACACTTGACGGGATAGGCGGCTTTTTCATGGCCGCCGGGGAGGCGGTATGGACAAGAAGCTGAAGCGGTGGGAGGTTGCCCTGATGATGGGGCTGATGGTAGCGGTGTTAGCGGGGGCCTGGCTAGGGGAGGAGCAGACCGCGCTAGCTGACAAGGTAATCCGCCTGCATGTCATTGCAAACTCTGACAGCGGGGCGGATCAGATCCTGAAGCTGGCGGTGCGGGACCGGGTGCTGGAGGCGGCGGAGAACCTCTATCCCCCCGGCGCCGACCTGGAGCAGGCCCGGGCCGCTCTGGAGGAGAACCTGGAGGCCCTGGCCGCCGCCGGGCAGGCGGAGGTGGAGGCCCGGGGATACGGCTACCCGGTGACCGCCCGGCTGGAGCGGTGCTGGTTCCCCACCAAGGAGTACGGGGACTTCGCCCTCCCCGCCGGCACCTATGAGGCCCTGCGGGTGGTCATCGGCGACGGGGCGGGGGAGAACTGGTGGTGCGTGGCCTTCCCGCCCCTGTGCCTGGGGGCGGCCAGCGAGACGGTGGATGAGGCCGCCCAGGCGGGGCTGTTCACCGACGGGCAGGCCAAGCTCATCCGACAGGAGGAGGGCTATGTGCTGAAATTCAAATGCCTGGAGCTGCTGGGCCAGCTCCAGGGGTGGCTCACCCGCTGATGGAAAAAAGGACCCATGTTCCCCCTCCGCCCCGCATATCCTGTGGGGAGGAGGGGGATCGTCTGTGCTGGGACAGCTGACCTTGTGCCCCGGCGGCCGAGGCAGGGCGGAGGCGGGCAGCTTGTACGGCCTGTCCGTCCTCCGGGCCCGGGCCGACCCGGAGGGCTTCTGGGGGGAGCGGCGGCTGCGGCGGGCGGGCCGGAGCCTGCGTCGGGGGGGCGCCCTGCGGGTGCTGGTCCCGGGGGAGTTCGGCCGCTGGCCCCTGCT
This sequence comes from uncultured Oscillospiraceae bacterium, assembly GCA_944385645.1. GTDB lineage: Bacteria > Bacillota > Clostridia > Oscillospirales > Oscillospiraceae > Lawsonibacter. Next base: position 1,712 of record CALWYA010000156.1, on the reverse strand, counting down.
GGCCGCCCTGGGCCTGCGGCCGGTGGAGACCGAGGGCTTTGTCCGGGCCCAGTCGGCCCCTCTGGCCCTGGCGGGCCTGGAGCGCCGGGGGCTGGCCCCCGACCGGGCCGCCGTGGCCCTGCGGGGGCTGCGGGCCGACCGGGATATGGCCCGGGCGGCGGCCCAGCTGTGCCCCCAAGTGCGCCGGCTCATCATCGACGCCCCCGGCGGCGGGGCGGAGCTGGCCGCCTGGCTGCGCCGGGAGTTCGGGGTGCCCGTCCTACCCCCGGGGGAGCGGGGGGCGCTGGCCCTGCGGTTCCACCCGGCGGGAGGCAGGGGAGAGGAGCCCGCCCTGGCCCTGTACGGCCCCGCCCCCGACCTGGGGGGACTGACCCTGTCCGCCCCCGCCCTGGCGGAGGGGGACCGGGCCGACCTGCCCCTGCTGGCTGCCCTGTGGGAGGGGGGAAAGCTGCCCCCGGAGGCCATAAAAATCACTTGACAGAACGGGGCGGAGCACATATAATATCGGAGAATCCATCCCTGTACCCAGGGATGGGCGGAATACGAGAAGCGGACCGTCCGTTTTTCCCGGCAGGCCGGGGGAGGCGGGCCGGTTTCTTGTACCCGGAGGCCCTCCGGGCGATTTTTGGACGATCCAGGACCAACGGCCCCTCCGCGCCTTACGCGCAGGGGCGGAAAATACGGAAAACGGAAGCATTGGAAAGGTGTGCGACGCGCTATGGCAAAGGAGTATAAGCTGAGCCCCCAGCGGCTCAAGGAATTGCAGGATGAGATGAGCTACCTCAAGACCGTCCGGGAGAAAGAGGTGGCCGAGCTGATCAAGGAGGCCCGCTCCTTCGGCGACCTGTCCGAGAACAGCGAGTACGACGAGGCCAAGAACGAGCAGGGCAAGCTGTATTCCCGCATGGCCGAGCTGGAGGAGATCCTGTCCAACTACGTGGTCATCGAGGAGGAGGAGGACCAGGGGGAGTATGTCCGCCTGGGCTCCACCGTCACCGTGCTGGACAAGGAGTTCAACGAGGAAGTGACCTATAAGATCGTGGGCTCCCAGGAGGCCGATCCCATGAACGGGGCCATCTCCGAGGACTCCCCCTTCGGCCGGGCCCTGCTGGGCAAGAACGCCGGGGACGACGTGACGGTGGACGCCCCCGCCGGCCCGGTGGAGTACAAGATCCTGAAGATCGAGCGGTAAGCCGGCCCCGGGCCGAACAGATAGGAGAAGTGGAACATGGCCGAACAAAAGAACCAGAACGCGCCCCAGGAGGAGAACCTGTCCCAGCTGCTGCAGATCCGCCGGGATAAGCTGAAGCAGCTCCAGGAGGAGGGGAACGACCCCTTCCAGATCACCCGCTATGAGGTGGACAACGACTCCGCCCGCATCAAAGCCAACTTCGACGCCCTGGAGGGGCAGCCGGTGTCCATCGCCGGCCGCCTGATGAGCAAGCGAGGGATGGGCAAGGTGTCCTTCTGCGACCTGCAGGACAAGTCGGGCCGCATCCAGCTCTACGCCCGGAAGGACGAGATGGACGAGGCGGAGTACGACCGCTTCAAGAAGTACGACATCGGCGACATCGTGGGGGTGAAGGGGGTCGCCTTCCGCACCCAGCGGGGGGAGATGTCCGTGCGGGTGGAGCACGTCACCCTGCTGAGCAAGTCCCTGCTGCCCCTGCCCGAGAAGTTCCACGGCCTGACCAACACCGAGCTGCGCTACC
>CALWYA010000155.1 GCA_944385645.1 uncultured Oscillospiraceae bacterium | reverse complement strand
GTGTGGTTCATCTGGAACAAGACCACCTTCGGCAAGAACCTGTTTGCTGTGGGCGGCAACCCTGAGGCTGCCTCGGTATCCGGTATCTCGGTGTTCAAGGTCACTGTGGGCGCCTTCGTTCTGGCCGGTGTGCTGTACGGCTTCGGCTCCTGGCTGGAGTGCATCCGCATGGTCGGTTCCGGCTCGGCTGCGTACGGCCAGGGCTGGGAGATGGACGCCATCGCGGCCTGCGTGGTGGGCGGCATCTCCTTCACCGGCGGCATCGGCAAGATCTCCGGCGTGGTCGTGGGTGTGTTTATCTTCACCGCCCTGACCTACTCCCTCACTGTTCTGGGCATTGATACAAACCTGCAGTTCGTGTTCTCCGGCGCCATCATTCTGGTGGCCGTCATGCTGGACTGCCTGAAGTACGTCCAGAAGAAGTAAGCCGTATCCAAGAAAAAAGCGGAAAGCCGCTGCGAAGCAGATATGCAAACCCTCTGCTTTGCAGCGGCTTTCTTGGGGCGAGGCCCTCCGGGCCGCCCCGGAGAAAGAGAGGAACGAACCATGAACGATTTGGGCGCTGTGCGCCGGATGCTGGCCGCCGGCGAGCTGGACGGGGCGCTGCTCCGCCTGCGGGGCGGAGACCCCGCCGCCGCCCGGGGGCGGGCGGAGCAGGTGCTGGACGGCTTCCGGCGGACCTTCGGGGCCGGGGAGGACACTCCCGTCACCCTGTGCTCCGCCCCCGGCCGCACGGAGATCTGCGGCAACCACACCGACCACCAGCACGGACGGGTGCTGGCCGCCTCGGTGAATCTGGACTTTCTGGCCTGCGCCGCCCCCAACGGCACGGACACCATCCGCTTCCAGTCGGAGGGCTGGCCCCTGGTGGAGGTGACGCTGGACGGCAAGGGCCCCCGGCCGGAGGAGAACGAGACCACTGCCTCCCTGGTGCGGGGGATGGCCGAGCTGGCCGCCCGGCGGGGGTATCCCGTCTCCGGCTTTGACGCCTACGCCGTCTCCGACGTGCTCCCCGGCTCCGGCCTGTCCTCCTCGGCGGCCTGCGAGGTGCTGCTGGGGGTGGTGATCAATCACCTGTTCTGCGCCGACGCCTTCACCCCCGTGGAGATCGCCCAGATGGGCCAGGGGGCGGAGAACGCCTACTTCGGCAAGCCCAGCGGGCTGATGGACCAGATGGCCTCCTCGGTGGGAGGCGCGGTGTCCATCGACTTTGCCGACCCGGCCAAGCCCGTGGTCCGGTCGGTGGCGGTGGACCTGAACGCCCTGGGCTACGCCCTGTGCATCCTGGACTCGGGGGCCAGCCACGCCGACCTCACCGGCGAGTACGCCGCCGTCCCCCAGGAGATGAAGGCGGTGGCCGCCTTCTTCGGCAAAGAGGTCCTGCGGGAGGTGAATGCGGCCCAGGTGCTGGCCAGCCTGCCCGCCCTGCGGGCGGCGGCGGGGGACCGGGCGGTTCTCCGGGCCCTCCACTTCTTCGCCGACGACGCGCGGGTGGAGGGGGAGGCCGACGCCCTGGCCCGGGGGGATATGGACGCCTTCCTGGCCCTGGTGAAGGAGTCGGGCCGCTCCTCCTGGGAGCTGCTGCAAAACATCACCCCCGCCGGAGCGGTGCAGGAGCAGGCCATGGCGGTGGCCCTCACCGTGGCGGAGCGGGCCCTACTGGGCCGGGGCGCCTGCCGGGTCCATGGGGGCGGCTTTGCCGGCACCATCCAGGCCTTCGTCCCCCTGGACGAGCTGGAGGCTTTCCGGGCCGAGACCGAGGGGGCCCTGGGGGCGGGCAGCTGTCACGTGCTGTCCATCCGCCCGGTGGGCGGAGCCGTTCTGTGCTGAAACCCCGAGGCACCCGCCCGACATGGGCAGGGGCATCGGGAGACATTTTGAAAGGAGCGCATCCATATGGCGATTCTGGTATTGGGCGGGGCCGGCTACATCGGCTCCCATACGGTATATGAGCTCATCGACGCGGGGCGCGACGTGGTGGTGGCCGACAATTTGCAGACCGGCTTCCGGGCCGCGGTCCACCCCAAGGCGAGATTCTATCAGCTGGACATCCGGGACAAGGGGGCGCTGGACACCCTGTTCCAGGCCGAGCACATCGAGGGTGTGATCCACTTCGCCGCCTCCTCCCAGGTGGGGGAGTCCATGGTGGACCCCCTGAAGTACTATGACAACAACCTGTACGGCACCATGGTGCTGCTGAAGTCCATGGTGGAGCACGGGGTGGACAAGATCGTCTTCTCCTCCACCGCCGCCACCTACGGCGAGCCGGAGCGGGTGCCCATCCTGGAGAGCGACCGCACCGTCCCCACCAACTGCTACGGCAACACCAAGCTGTCCATGGAGCAGATGATGGGCTGGGTGTCCCAGGCCCACGGCCTGCGGTATGTGGCCCTGCGGTACTTCAACGCCGCCGGCGCCCATCCCTCCGGTAAGATCGGCGAGGCCCACGACCCGGAGACCCACCTGATCCCCATCATCCTCCAGGTGCCCAACGGGCAGCGGGAGGCCATCTCCATCTTCGGGGACGACTACCCCACCCCCGACGGCACCTGCATCCGGGACTATATCCACGTCACCGACCTGGCCCAGGCCCACATCCTGGCCCTGGACTACCTCCTGAACGGCGGGGAGAACAACGTATTCAACCTGGGCAACGGGGTGGGCTTCTCGGTGAAGGAGGTGGTGGACGTGGCCCGCTCTGTCACCGGCCACCCCATCCCCCAGGTCATCTCCCCCCGGCGGGCCGGCGACCCGGCCCAGCTCATTGCCTCCTCCCAGAAGGCCATCGACGTGCTGGGCTGGAAGCCGAAGTACAACGACCTGCACACTATCGTGGCCTCCGCCTGGGCCTGGCACAAGAGCCACCCCCACGGGTTTGAGGAGGGCTGATCATGGACCGGGACGCAGCCATTTCCAAGCTGATCTCCTACGCCCTCCACACCGGGCTCATCCAGCCCTGTGAGACCACCTGGACCGTCAACACCGTCCTGGACGCCCTGAAGCTGGACAGCTTTTCCGGCCCGGAGCCCCGGGACGAGGCGGTGGAGCTGGCCCCGGTGCTGGAGGCCCTCCTGGACGATGCCCACCAGCGGGGGGTGCTGGAGGAGGACTCCGTGGTGTACCGGGATCTGTTGGACACCGAGCTCATGGGCCGGCTCACCCCCCGGCCCGCCCAGGTGATCGAGAGGTTCCAGGCCCTGTACCGGGAGGACCCGAAGAAGGCCACCGATTGGTATTACCAGTTCAGCCAGGACACCAACTACATCCGCCGGGACCGGATCGCAAAAGACATGCAGTGGAAGGCCCCCACGGAATACGGGGAGCTTGACATCACCATCAACCTGTCCAAGCCGGAGAAGGACCCCAAGGCCATCGCCGCCGCCCGGAACCTGCCCGCCTCCGCCTACCCCCGGTGTCAGCTGTGCGCGGAGAACGAGGGCTACGCCGGCCGGGTGAACCACCCCGCCCGGCAGAACCACCGCATCGTCCCCATCACCATCAACGGCTCCCCCTGGTTTTTGCAGTACTCCCCCTATGTGTACTACAACGAGCACTGCATCTGTCTGAACAGCGTCCACACCCCCATGAAGATCGACCGGGCCTGCTTCGGCAAGCTGCTGGACTTCGTGGGTCAGTTTCCCCACTACTTCGTGGGCTCCAACGCCGACCTGCCCATCGTAGGCGGCTCCATCCTGGCCCACGACCACTTCCAGGGGGGGCGGTACACCTTCGCCATGGAGAAGGCCCCGGTGGAGACCCCCTTCGCCTTCCCCGGCTTCGGAGATGTGCGGGCGGGCATCGTCAGGTGGCCCATGTCGGTGGTGCGGCTCACCGCCGGCGACCCGGCCCGGCTCATCGAGCTGGCCGACCGGATCCTGACCTCCTGGCGGAGCTACACCGACGAAAAGGCGGTCATCTACGCCGAGACCGGCGGCGAACCCCACAACACCATCACCCCCATCGCCCGGCGGCGGGGGAGCGACTATGAGCTGGACCTGGTGTTGCGCAACAACCTGACCACGGAGGAGTTCCCCCTGGGCCTGTACCACCCCCACCCGG
>CALWYA010000154.1 GCA_944385645.1 uncultured Oscillospiraceae bacterium | reverse complement strand
ATACGCCCCAGGGCGGCTTCTCTTGGCCCTTCGGGCCAATTCACCTTCTCGTTCGCTTCCGCCTGGCGGCGAAAGCTCGCTCATTCCGCTGCTCCGACTTTCCCCACGCGACCCGCTTCGCTGGGCTCGCGCGGGGGCGCACTCACGCGGCCGGGAACACCTCCTAGGGGTCGATGTCGGCCAGGTCGGAGGGGTCGCCGGGGAGAACGGGGTCCACAAAGCCCGGGTCGTCCGTGGAGGGCGCGCCGCCCCCGGTCTCGCCGGAGCCGCTCCCGCCGCCGGTCTCCCCCGCGCCGTCTCCGCCGCCGGTCTGGCCGAAGTCGTCCCCGCCGGGGAGGACGGGCTCGCCGCCCTGGTCCGGGTCCTCCGGCTGGCCGGACTGGCCGCCGTCCCCGGTCTGGCTGCCGCTCTGGCCGCCGGTCTGGGACTGGGATGAGTCCCCCGTCCCGGTCTGATCGTCCGGCTCCTCAGTCTCGTCGGGCTCCTCCGGCTCCTCCGTGTCGTCGGGCTCGCTGGGCTGGACCGCCTGGGGCCGGGCCAGGGAGCTGTCCTGGAGGGTGCCGTTGGTCACCCCGTAGCTGCCGTCGCTGTTGCGGTAGAGCACCGACAGGTCGCTGGACTGGATGGCGTCCTCATAGGGGTTCAGGCCGTCGTTCAGGACCTCCACCAGCTCGCTCACCACCGGCAGCACCATGGACACGCCGGGGTAATAGGCCTCCGCGTAGGGCATGGTGACGAAGGTGACGTCCTTCTCGGTGTCCACCCCCGCCGCCCGCTGGGCCAGGGCCAGGATGTTGCCGATGGACAGGTCGGTGTCCACGTTGTCCATGAAGATCTGCACCAGACTGGGGGCCTTCAGCAGGATCTCCGGCTTCAGGCACTGGTCAATGGCCGCCTTCAGGAAGTCCTGCTGGATGGCGATGCGGGCCACGTCGCCCCCGGAGGAGCCGGTGTTGTTCTTCCGCCAGCGGACCAGCTGCATGGCCTCCTCGCCGCTGAGCTTCTGATAGCCCGCCTTCAAATGGATGTGCAGATCCTGCCCCGGGGTGGGGTCGTCGTAGTCCATGTCGAAGGGGACCTCGAACCACACCCCCCCGATGGCCTCCACCAGCTCGCCGATGGCCTCCCACTGGACCATCACGTAGTAGTTGGGATAGATGCCGGTGAGCTTGCTCACCTCCCGCTTCAGGGCCTCCATGCCGTTCTCCACCTGGGTCTCCGGGTCCCGGCCCTTGTTGTTGTTGTACACCGCGTTCAGCCGCTTGCTGCGGGTGCCCACGTTGATCATGGTGTCCCGGGGGAGGCTGATGGCGTGGATCTCCTTGTTCACGCTGTCGAAGGTGAACAGGATCATGGTGTCGGTGTTGCCGCCGCCGGCGGTGTCCTGGCCCACCAGGAGGAAGGTGTACACCCCGTCCCGCTGGCCGCTGTAGGCCACCTCGGGCAGGTCGGCCCCCTCGAACTCCAGGCCGCCCTCCCCCTGGCTGCTGTCCGGGTCCCTTCCGCCGGGCAGATTGGGGATGTCGGGCAGCCGCATCCAGGCGCGCAGGGCCAGGAACAGGACGATGATGACGGCGCACACCGCCACCAGGACCTGAAACAGGCGGTAGCGCACCCGCTGCCCCCGGCTCAGGCCGGCCACCCAGTCCCGGTGCTGGTTCCAGTAGTCTCTCAGGGAGGGCCGGCTGGGGGCCGCCTCCCGCTTTCCATGTCTGTGCTGTTCGCTCATAGTCTGTCTTTCCCTCAAAGTGTAACGCTCACCCCGTGGGCGGTCAGCCAGTCCCGGGCCGCCAGGGTGTTGGAGTGGATGGGGAGCTGCCGGTCGATCATCTCCTGGATGGTGGTCTCCACCCCCAGGAGCAGGGCCCGGTCCAGGTCCTCATAGGCCAGCGCCCGCAGGCGCTCCACCCCCTCAAAGTCCCGGTTGGGCTCCATATAGTCGGCCACGTAGAGGATCTTCTCCAGGGTGGTCATGTCCGCCTTGGCAGTGGTGTGCCAGAAGATGGCCCAGTAGACCTCGTCCGGCTCGCCGAACACCGCCCGGGCGATGCAGGCCCCGGTCTTGGAGTGGAGGAGCTTCACCGCGCTGCGCTCCAGCGCGTCCAGCTCCACCCCGTACTGCCGGCACAGGGCCAGCTGCTCGGGCAGCTCCAGGTACTTGGTGCAGTCGTGGAGGACCCCCGCCCGGCGGGCCAGGGTCTCGTCGGCCCCCCAGCGGCGGGCCAGGCGCGCGGCCTCCTCCTCCACCCCCTGGACGTGGGCCACCCGCTTCTCCTTCATCATGGCGTAGGAGCAGGCCCGCAGCTCGGGCAGCGCCAGATGCTTCAGGTCGGCGTGGGTGCCGTACAGCCCGTGGAGGAGGATGTAGCCGTACACCGAGGGGTGGAGATATTCCCGCCCCTCCCCCTGGGAGAGCAGCTCCCGCAGCCGGGTGGAGGAGATCTCCACCAGCCCGGGCACGGGGATGAGCTGAATCCGGGCGCCGTAGTCCCGCTCCAGCCGCTCCTTCTGGGCGGCGAAGCGGGCGGCCTCGTCCGCCTGGGTCCGGTGGAAGGCGCACACCGAGGCGTATTTCATAATGCGCTCCGGCTCCCGCCAGGTGTGGAGGGACAGGAACATGTCCGACCCCACCAGCAGCCACAGCTCGCTCTCCGGCTCCCGCTCGTGGAGCTGCTCCACCGTGTCGGCGGTGTAGCTGGGGCCGGGGCGGTCCATCTCCAGGGTGGACACCTGGACCGCCTTGGGCATCAGCAGGGCGTCGGCCAGCTTCTCCGCCATGGCCAGCCGGTCGGCCGCCGGGGGAGAGCCGGGGGGCAGCTCCTTGTGGGGGGGCGTCGCCGCCGGCATCAGCAGCAGCTTGTCCAGCCCCAGCGCGTCCATGGCCGCCCGGGCCGCCGCCAGGTGCCCCAGATGGGGCGGATTGAAGGTCCCGCCGTATATGCCGATCTTCATTGGCCTGATCCCACCTTTTCATCTTTTTCAACTTCCCGCCGCGGCGGGGACGGAGGTTCGGGGGCGCCGCCTGCGGGCGGCGGGGACGGGGATATTTCGCCGCCCCGGCGGCGAGTGACGGCGTCCTCGCAAGCTCCATATCGTTCGCTTCCCCCTGACGGGGAAAGCTCCCTCATCCCGCTGCTCCGACTCTCCCCACCGAACCCGCGGCTGTCGCCGCTGGGCTTCGGCGGGGGCCCATATATTCGGCCGTCGTTGTCCGTAGGGGCGCACAGTGTGCGCCCCATAATGGCTTCCCCCTTCCAGGGGGAAGCTGTCAGCCGTAAGGCTGACTGATGAGGGTACCCATGGGGGTAATGAACAATCCTTCCCTCCGCCCCCTCATCCGGCCCTGCGGGCCACCTTCCCCCCTGTGGGGGGAAGGCTTTGCGGGCGGCCACATGGGGCCGTACAGACGGTCCGCGGACACCTCCGCGAGGACGCTCCCTCCTGATTATCCCCGCTTCTTGTCGCTCACCAGAACGATCTTGTCCTTTTTATCCTTCTTATGGCTTGGACGATATAACACGAATTTTGTTCCGATGACCTGGACCACCTCGCTGCGGGTGCGGGGGGCCAGGGCCTCCGCCGCCTCCCGGGCGGACAGGAGGGAGTTCTCCAGCACCTTGCCCTTGATCAGCTCCCGGGCCTCCAGGGCGTCGTCGGCCTGCTTCACCAGGTTGTCCCCGATGCCGTCCTTGCCCACAATGAGAATGGTGTCGATGCCGTTGGCCAGCCCTCGCAGCTGGGCCCGCTGTTTGCTTGTCAGATCTGCCATGATAGTTTCCTCAATTCCTGTTCCTGATGTTTCGTCCGGCGGCGGCCGGCCACTTCTTCACTTTTCACTATTCTCTCGTGCCTTTTGCTTACCCTATTCGAGGGAAGGTTTCGCCGCCTCCGGGCGGCGACCCACTTTGTCTACAGCGACAAAGTGGGCAAAACGCCGTTTAGAAACCTACGGTTTCTAAAAATTTCCCTTCGGAAATCTCTGGTCCTTGCCTGCCTCTCCCATCCGGCGCGCGGGTGCAAATCAAAAGAAGGGGATTTCCCCCGCCCGCTGCCGCTCGTGGTGCAAAATTTGCATCTGTTTCGT
>CALWYA010000153.1 GCA_944385645.1 uncultured Oscillospiraceae bacterium | reverse complement strand
GCTCTCTCCCGCTGTATCCACTCATCTCCCTGGATCGGGACATACAGCGGACCGGAGGCCACACAAGAAAGGAGACCATCTATGAAACATCCCTTCAACTGCATGGGCCTGCTGGCCCTGCCCGCCCTGGCTGCCCTGCTGTACTTCCCCACGGGGAACACCGATTTCATCGGCTTTCTGGGCTTCGCCTACTTCATCCGGTACTTCTGGGTGAATCCGGACGAGCTGTTCCTCCTCACCCTGCGCCGGGCGGCCACCGGGGCCTTCATCCTGGAGGTGGCCCTCTTCCCCCTCCTGATGCTGGTCCGCTATCTCACCGCCCCGGCGGCCAACCCCATCCCCTTCGCCCTGGGGCTCAGCTTCGCCGCCTCCATCATCGTCTTCTGCCTGTATCACACCTGGCTGGAGTGGCGGGAAATGAGGGGTCTGGAATGAAGCTGAAGACCCGTATCCGGGAGCTGCGGGCCCGGGACCGGCTGAGCCAGGAGGAGCTGGCCCAGCGGGTGGGGGTGCGCCGGGAGACCATCGGGAATCTGGAAAACGGACGGTACAACCCCTCTTTGAAGCTGGCCATGGACATCGCCCAGGTGTTCGGCACGACCGTGGAGGACATCTTCACCTTTGAGGAGGAATAGCGCGGAGGCCCCGGTATCCCGGGGCCTCCGCCGTCTTTTATGTCTTTCCGTGCCGCAGGGCGGCCTTGAGGGTGTTCTCCAGGAGCATGGCCCGGGTTACCGGACCCACGCCGCCGGGCACCGGGGTGATGTACGAGGCCTTTCGGGCCACCTGATCAAAGTCCACGTCCCCCCGCAGCCGCCCCCGGGCGTCCCGGTTGATGGCAATGTCCACCACCACGGCCCCCTCCTTCACCATGTCCCCGGTGATGAGGCCGGCCCGGCCGGCGGCGGTGATGAGGATGTCCGCCCGGCGGCACTCCGCCGCCAGATCGGGGGTCCAGGTGTGGCAGATGGTGACGGTGGCGTTCCCCAGGAGCATGAGCATGGCCTGGGGCTTGCCCACAATGTTGGACCGGCCCACCATGACGCACCGCTTGCCCGCCGGGTCCACCCCGTACTCCTCCAGCAGCCGCATCACCCCCGCCGGGGTGCAGGGGCGGAAGGTGTCCACCCCCAGCATCAGGTCCCCCATGTTCACCGGGTTGACGCAGTCCACGTCCTTGTCCGGCCGGATGGCCAGCTGGACCGCCCGGGCGCTCAGGTGCTCGGGCAGGGGAAACTGGACCAGGATGCCGTCGATGTTGTCCCGGCGGTTGAGGAACTCGATGAGGCCGGCCAGCTCCTCCCGGCTGATCTCCCGGGGGAGGCGGAAGGTGTCGCAGTAGATGCCGCACTGCTGGCAGTCCTTCTTCTTGCCGCTCTCATAGACCTGGCCGGCGGGGTCGTCCCCCACAATCACCATGGCCAGGCCGGGGCGGCTGGACATGGCCTCCACCCGCTGCCGCACCTCGTCCCTGATCTGCTGGGCCAGCTTCTTGCCGTCCATGATCACCGGCGCCATGGTCACTCCCCCTTGTCGTTATCCGCTCCGGGGCCGCTCTGGTCCTCCCCGGGCTCCTCCCGCTCCTGAGGCGCTGCTTCATGCTCCGTCCGCTCCGCGGCCGGCTCCGCCGGCCGGATCGCGGCCTCGGCCGCCGCCCGGGCGGCCAGCCTGTCCACGAACAGGTCCCCCCGGCGGTCCACCTTCCGGAGCAGCAGCCACAGGAGCACCGCCCCCGCCGCCAGAGCGGAGACGGCGGCCAGCAGCTGGGAGGTGCGGATAGGCACCCCGAACAGCTCCAGGCCGAAGAAATACAGGCTGTCGGTGCGCAGGCCCTCGATCCAGGCCCGGCCCAGGCCGTACCAGAACACATAGAACAGGAAGCACTGTCCGTCGTACCTCCGCCGCTTCCCCAGGAAATAGGTGAGGATCAGCCCCACGAAGTTCCAGGCCGACTCGTAGAAGAAGGTGGGATGTACCCCCAGGGAGCCGCTGATGACCGCCTGGGCCCCCGCCTCGTCCACATAGCCGTGGCGGAGCAGGTAGGAGGCGATGGTGTCTCCGCACATGCGCCAAGGCAGGGCGGTGGTCCCCCCGAAGGCCTCCACGTTCATGAAGTTGCCCCACCGGCCGATGAGCTGGCCGATGAACAGGCCCTGGACCCCCAGGTCGGCGAAGGCCAGGAAGCTGAGCTTCTTTACGTGGCAGAAGATCAGCAGCACCACGGCCGAGGAGAGGATGGCTCCGTAGATGGCCAGCCCCCCGTCTCCGTAGTTGAGGATCAGGCCCCAGTTCAGGGAGCCGTCGGCGTTTTTGTAGTAGTCCAGGTTGAAGATCACATAGTAGACCCGGATGGCCACCAGGGCCGCCGGGACGGCAAAGAGCATCAGGTCGAGGATGTTGTCCTGGCTGATGCCGTACCGCTTTCCCCAGCGGGAGCACAGGGCCACTGCCAGGATCAGGCCGGAGACGATGATGATGCCGTACCAGTAGATGGGCCGGCCCAGGAGGACGATGGCCACCCGGTTCAGGTCGAACTGCAGCCCCAGCCCGGGGAAGAAGATGTGCTGCACCGTCTCCGGCCCGGGCAGGGCGATCAGGTTCTGTAAGAAGTCCACGCCGTCAGTCCCCCTTGGGCCGCACCACCGACAGGGCGGTGCGCTCCTCCGTCACCCAGGCGGCGATGAGGGCCTCGGCCTCCTCCTTCTCGATGGCCTGGAACAGCCGGGCGAAGTCCAGGAAGTCGCTGCCGGAGAAGAAGGCCTGGGCCTGCCCCACGCACAGGTTCTCGAAGGAGTTCAGTCCCCGGACCTTGTTGCCGTAGACCCCCTTCTTCACCCGCTGCCACAGGGCGCCGTCCAGCCCCTCCCGGCCGACGCGGGCGGCCTCGGCGGCCACCGCGTCCCGGACCGCCTCCGGGTCCCTGGACTCGCCCCCGGCGCACAGGAAGGCGCAGCCGGGGTAGCTCTCATAGCCGTAGGCAAAGCTCTGATTGATGAGCCCCGCCCGGTACAGCCTGGCGTACAGGGGGGTGGAGTTGCCCAGCAGCGCCTCCAGGGCCAGCTCCCCCACCAGCTGCTGCCGCAGACGGTCCTCCCCCGTCTGGGCGGGGTCCCCCTTATAGCCCAGCTGGAAGATGGGGGTGGACACCGCCATCCGCTCCTCCGCCAGGGCCTGGGCCACATGGGGCTCCTCCTTGGGGCCGTAGTCCTTGGCGGCGATGGGGCCGGCCTGGCGGGGCAGGATCTCCCGGGCCACTTCACAGATGCGCTCCGGGTCCACCGGGCCCGCCACGCACAGCACCATGTTGGCCGGGTCGTAGAAGGCCTTGTGGCAGGCGTACAGGGTGTCGGCGGTGATGTGGGAGATGGACTCCACGCTGCCCGCCACGCTCACCCGCACCGGGTGGTTCCGGTACAGGGCGGCCATCAGGTTCATGAACACCTTCCAGTCCGGGTCGTCCTCGATCATGCCGATCTCCTGGCCGATGATGCCCTGCTCCTTGTCCACGCTCTCCTTGGTGAAGTAGGGCACGGACACGAAGGACAGCAGGATGCGCAGGTTCTCCTCGAACTTCTCGGTGGACTCGAAGTAATAGCCGGTGATGGCGTTGCTGGTGAAGGCGTTGGGACTGGCCCCGTTGGCGGCCAGCTCCTGGAGGGCATTGCCCTCCTTGGTGTCGAACATCTTGTGCTCCAGGTAGTGGGCCACCCCGGCGGGGGTGTCGTGCCACGCCCCGTCCAGGCAGAAGCGCATATCCATGCCGCCGTAGTTGGTGGCGAAGAAGGCGTACCCCTTCTGAAACTCCGGCTTGGGGAAGACGAAGACGGTCAGGCCGTTGTCCAGCTTCTCCCGGTACATGGTCTCCCCCACCCGGGCAAATTCCAGCTTCTCCATGCTCACGCCTCCTCTCCCTTCAGGAAGTAGACGGTGTCCAGCTCCAGCCGCTGGGCCGAGCGGGCCACCTGCTCCTTTGTCACATGTTCAAACTGGGCGCACAGCTCCTCGATGGAAGTGTCCAGGCCGGCGGCCGCCTGGCCCAGCCAGAACTCCTCCTGCCGGCCCTGGTCATCCAGGGTGGCCAGGTGGCCCCCCATGAGGGTGTGCTTCGCCCCCTCCAGCTCCCAGTCCTCGATCTCCCCCCGGCGAATG
>CALWYA010000152.1 GCA_944385645.1 uncultured Oscillospiraceae bacterium | reverse complement strand
GACTGCGCCCTGCCCTCTTTTCTGGACACCATGGTCATGGTGTCCATTTTTGTTGTGCGTCTGGTACTGGAGGCGGGGGCGCTGGCCCTGATTATGCTGGCCCGGATCGGCCGGGCCGTCTTTACCAAGAGGAAACCGCTTTTCTCTCACTAATGGGTTAAAAAGCGGCTTTGCTCTTGGGGCGAAGCCGCTTTTTATATCATCGCACCATCCCAAGCTATTCAGAAAAGGAGTAAAATGACATGAACAGCAAAAAGTTTCTTGCCGGCGTTCTTGCCGCGGCCATGGCCCTGTCCCTGACCGCCTGCGGCGGGGGCGGCCAGACCAGCACCCCCAGCACCAGCACCCCTGATGCCAGCACCGGGGACGGCAGCACCCCTGTCGCCGCCGACGGCACCATCACCATCAAGGTGGGCGGCATCGGCCCCCTGACCGGCAGCACCGCCACCTACGGCGTGGCCACCCACTACGGCGCCCAGGTGGCCGTGGATGAGATCAACGCCCTGGACAGCGACATCAAGCTGGAGCTGCGCTTCGAGGACGACACCGGCGTCAATGAGACCGGTGTGTCCGCCTACAACACCCTGAAGGACTGGGACGTGGACGTGATCTACGGCACCACCACCACCGGCCCCTGCGTGGCCGTGGCCGCCGAGACCTATGCTGACCGGTATTTCCAGCTGACCCCCTCTGCCTCCTCCCCCGACGTGACCGACGGGAAGGACAACGTGTTCCAGATGTGCTTCACCGACCCCAACCAGGGTCTGACCGCCGCCAACTACGTGGCGGACAACAACCTGGCCACCAAGGTCGCTGTCATCTATAACAACGGCGACGCCTACTCCACCGGCATCGCCCAGGGCTTCATCGCCCAGGCCGCCGAGCGGGGCCTGGAGGTCGTGACCGAGCAGACCTTCCCCGCCGACACCACCACCGACTTCAACGTGCAGCTGGCCGCCTGCCGGGACGGCGGCGCCGAGCTGGTCTTCATGCCCATCTACTACGGTCCCGCCTCCCTGGTACTCCAGCAGGCCAACGCCATGGGCTATGATCCCCAGTTCTTCGGCGGCGACGGCATGGACGGCATCCTGGCCATCGAGGGCTTCGACACCTCTCTGGCCGAGGGCCTGATGCTCCTGACCCCCTTCAACGCCACCGCCGAGGACGAGCGCACCGTCACCTTCGTGGCGTCCTACAAGGCCCTGTCCGGCAGCGACGAGAATCCCAACCAGTTCGCCGCCGACGGCTATGACTGCATGTACGCCATCTACGAGGCCCTGCTGAACATCGACAACCTGGCGGAGATCGCCGCCATGGATCCCGCCGAGCGCCACACCGCTCTGTGCGACGCCCTGATCGTTCAGTTTGCCGGCGAGTACGACGACGCGGGCAACCAGACCGCCCCGGGCATCAGTGTGGACGGCCTGACCGGCTCCGGCATGACCTGGCAGGCCAACGGCGAGGTCTCCAAGGACCCCATGGTGGTGGTCGTGGAGAACGGCGCCTATGTGACCCAGTAACATCCCCCGCGTTTCGTTTCCTGCGGGCCAGGGGACTGCCGGCGTGGTCCGGCAGTCCCCTCCCCCGCGTTTTTATCACAGTGGTCCCCCCTTCCCGGGCGGACAAATGAGAGAAGAGAAAGAGGTGCGTGACATGACCTTGTTGGGTCACCTGATCACCGGACTGAGCCTGGGCAGCATCTACGCCATCATCGCCCTGGGCTACACCATGGTGTACGGCATCGCCAAGATGCTGAACTTCGCCCACGGCGACGTCATCATGGTGGGGGCGTACATCTGCTTCTTCGCCGTCACCAGCTTCTCCCTGCCCCCGGTGGTGGGTGTCCTGCTGGCCATGGTGGTGTGTACCATCCTGGGCGTGGTCATCGAGGGGCTGGCCTACAAGCCCCTGCGGCAGGCCCCCTCCCTGGCGGTGCTGATCACCGCCATCGGCGTGAGCTACTTTTTGCAGAACTCGGCCCAGATCCTGTGGGGAGCCGACTATAAGTCCTTCCCCAACTTCCTGACCGTGAACGGTCAGACCGGCGTCTCCCTGTTCGGCGGACAGCTGAACGTCACCTATACCGCAATTGTCACCGTCCTGGCCTGCGTGGTCATCATGCTGGCCCTGACCTTCTTCACCTCCAAGACCAAAATGGGCAAGGCCATGCGGGCCGTGTCCGAGGACAAGGGGGCCGCCCAGCTCATGGGCATCAATGTAAACTCCACCATCTCCATGACCTTCGCCATCGGCTCGGCTCTGGCCGCCGTGGCGGGTGTGCTCATGTGCTCCGCCTACCCCACCCTGTCCCCCACCACCGGTTCTCTGCCCGGCATCCGGGCCTTCACCGCCGCGGTGTTCGGGGGCATCGGCTCCATCCCCGGCGCTCTGCTGGGGGGCATCATGCTGGGGCTGGTGGAGACGCTGACCAAGGCCTATATCACCACGAGTCTGTACGACGCGGTGGTGTTCGCCCTGCTGATCGTGGTGCTGCTGGTCAAGCCCTCCGGGCTGCTGGGCCGGTACGTGCCCGAGAAAGTGTGAGGTGGCGGATATGAGTGCGAACAAAACTGGCCGGCGGCTGAGCAAGCAGTCGCTCAACGGCTTTATCAACTACGGCATCGTCATCCTCGCCTATCTGGTGGTCCAGCTGATGATCTCCCAGGGACTCATGTCCAACTCCCTGCAGTCCCTGCTGGTCCCGGTGTGCTGCTATGTGGTCATGGCGGTGTCCCTGAACCTGGTGGTGGGCGTGTCCGGCGAGCTGAGCCTGGGCCACGCGGGCTTCATGAGCCTGGGGGCCTTCTCGGGCATCATCGTATCGGTCACCCTGCAGTCCGTCATCGAACTGGCTCCCCTGCGCCTGTTCCTCTCCATGGTGGTGGGAGCGGTCATCGGCGGTATTGGCGGTGTCATCGTGGGCGTCCCCGTACTGCGCCTGCGGGGGGACTATCTGGCCATCGTCACCCTGGCCTTCGGCGAGATCATCAAGAACATCATCATGGTCCTGTACGTGGGGGTGGATGAGGACGGCCTCCACTTTGCCACCAGCGAGGCGGCCCTGAACCTCTCTGAGGCGGGCACCGCCATCGTCAAGGGCCCCATGGGGGCGGTGGGCGTCGTCAAGGCATCTACCTTTACAGCCGGCATCCTGCTGGTGCTTCTCACCCTGCTCATCGTGCAGAACATGGTCAACAGCCGGGCCGGCCGGGCCATCCTGGCCCTGCGGGACAACCGCATCGCCGCCGAGAGCGTGGGCATCAGCGTCACCAAGTACAAGCTGATGGCCTTCGTCACCTCCGCCGCCCTGGCGGGGGCCGCCGGCGCCCTGTTCGGCCTGAACTACTCCTCCACCCTGGCCTCCCGGTTCGACTTCAACACCTCCATCCTGATCCTGGTGTTCGTGGTGCTGGGCGGGCTGGGCAACATCCGGGGCTCCATCATCGCCGCCGCCCTGCTGTACATCCTGCCTGAGATGCTGCGCAACTTCGACGTGTCCAAGTACCGCATGCTGATCTACGCCATCATCCTGATCCTGGTGATGCTGGCCACCAACAATCCCACCATCCGCGGCTTCTTTCTGCAGCTGCGGCAGCGCGCCCGCGAGCGGAAAGGAGGTCAGGCCCAATGAGCACCCGTCCCCACAGAGAGCCCACCCGGCTGGTCCCCGTCCCCAACCCCAACAAGATCCCCGAGCGGGACGTGGACAAGAGCCCCATCCTGGAGTGCCGGCACCTGGGCATTGATTTCGGCGGCCTGACCGCCGTGAAGGACTTCAACATGGCCATCGGCCGCACCGAGATCGCCGGCCTCATCGGCCCCAACGGCGCCGGCAAGACCACCGTGTTCAACCTGCTCACCAAGGTGTACCAGCCCACCCGGGGGACCATCCTCCTGGACGGCATGGACACCAACAGCATGACCACCGTTCAGGTGAACAAGGCGGGCATCGCCCGCACCTTCCAGAATATCCGCCTGTTCGACAACCTGACGGTGGAGGACAACGTGAAGCTGGGCCTGCACAACCACATCGCCTACGGCATGTGGAGCGGCATCTTCCGTCTGCCCAGCTACTGGAAGGAGGAGAAGATCGCCCACGACCGGGCCATGGAGCTGCTGTCCATCTTCGACATGGGCTACCTGGCCAAGTTCAAGGCGGGCTCCCTCCCCTACGGCGCCCAGCGGAAGCTGGAGATCGTCCGGGCCCTGGCCACCAACCCCAGCCTGC
>CALWYA010000151.1 GCA_944385645.1 uncultured Oscillospiraceae bacterium | reverse complement strand
GATCAACTCTATGGAAAGATGAACGACAGAGAGAAACGGCAGCTGATTGAGGAACTGATCTCTGAAATTCAGATTTATCCGGAGCGTCAGCCCAATGGACAGTGGCTGAAATCCATTAAGTTCAGACTGCCTATCATAGAGGAAGATATGAATATCAGTTTGGACAATGAACAGCAAGTTGAGACGGTCTGCCTCCTCATCCGGCAGGACGGCTGAACAGAGCGAGACAGGGAAGGGGCCGCGCGTTTGCGCGGCCCCTTCCCTGTGTATGTAGTATGGGAGAAAAGCGGAAGCGGGGGAGGCGGGTCACGCCTCCTTCTGGGGCTCCAGGACGCGGCCGTCCTGCACCACCACCTGGCCCTTCTTGATGACGGTCTGCACGTGGTTGCGGCCGAACTTGTAGATCACGTCCTCGAAGGTCTCCACGTCCAGGATGAGCAGGTCGGCCACCTTGTCGGTGTCCAGCACGCCCCGGTCGTCCAGGGTGAGGGCCCGGGCGCCGCCGTAGGTGGCGGCCCGGAAGGCCTCGGCGGGGGAGAAGCCGTTCTGGCGGCAGGCCAGAGCCAGAGCCACCTGCATGGACTCCATCCAGCAGCCGGGGTTGCAGTTGGTGGCGATGGCCATGGTCATGCCGCACTGGAGCATGGGCCGGGCGTCGGCCACGCGGGGGTGCCGGACCACGAAGTCAGTGCCCGGCAGGATGACCCCCACCACCCCGGCGTCCCGCAGCTTGGGCATGACGGACAGGGGGGTGTAGTTCAGGTGGCCGGCGTTGGCCATCTTCATCTGGGCGGCCAGCGCGGTGGCCCCGATGTCAGAGTAGCAGTCGGCGTGGATGGAGGGGATCAGGCCGTGGTCCACGCCGCAGGTGAGGATGCGCTCGGCCTCGGCGGAGGTGTAGTTGCCCTCGTCCACCCAGACGTCGTTGAAGGAGGCCATGTGGAAGGCGGCCACCTGGGGGATCATCTCCTGGCACAGCTGGTCGATGTACCACTCCTTGGACTTGCCCTCGGCCCAGCCGTGGGCCCCCAGGAAGGTGGGCACGATGTCCATGGGCAGAGTGGCGCTGAGCAGCCGGTTGACCTCCAGCATCTTCATCTCGGCGGGCAGGGTGAAGCCATAGCCGCTCTTGCTCTCGATGGTGGTGGTGCCGGTGACCAGCATATTGCGCATCCGCCGCTCGGTGCGGGCGGCCAGCCGCTCCACCGAGGTGTCCCGGGTCATGTTCACCGAGGCGTAGATGCCCGTGGGGATGCCCAGCTTTTTCAGGGTCTCGGGGCGGGGGTCGGTGAGCTTGACGGCGTACTCCGCCACCCGGGAGCCGCCGAACACCACGTGGGTGTGGCAGTCCACAAAGCCGGGGGTGATGACCTTGCCGGCGGCGTCGAGGCGCTCGACCCCCTCCAGGTCTCCGGCGGCCCGCTCTACCTCCTCCTGGGAGCCCACCGCCTTGATGCGGTCGCCCTCGATATAGAGCCAGCCGTTCTCCACCATGCCCACGTCGTGGTTGCTCTCGCCCCGCATGGTGAGGATCTGGGCGGCGTTTTCAATCAGCAGCCGGCGCTGCTTCGTCTCGTTGGTATTGTTGACTTGCATCGCGTGTCCCCCTTTGACGGATTCATTCTGGACTTGGCAGAAAGGGCGATGGATGGCCCATCGCCCTTTCTGCAAGTGAAGTGGGAAGAAGAGAAATGTTGAAGTGAAATGAAAGGAAGGAAATGTGCGGGAAAATCAGCGGACGTACTCGCCCTCGGGGCCGAAGGTGACCTTGTCGGCGGGCTCCCACCACAGGGGGATCTTGATGCTCTCGCCGCCGGCGATCTTGCCCTTGCCGTTGCAGACGTCCTTGGCGGACTGATAGCCGGACTGCGCGTGACGCACCACGCCGATGCCGGAGTCGGTGGTCATGCAGGCGGCCAGACGGAAGTCGGCCTCCTCGGTGCCGTCGGCGATCATGGTCACGCCGGTGTGGACGGCCTCGCCCATGGAGTAGTTGGCCTGGATGGCGATCAGGTCGCACATGGCGGCGCAGTCAAGCAGACCGTTGAGCATCGGCCAGTCGGAGATGTAGTCGCCGCCGTCGGGCATGTTCTCGGACTCGAAGGTGGGGTTCACGATGGAGCCGGAGTCCAGGTTGTCGCGGGAGAAGGCCACGGGGCCCTTGATCTCGCCCTTCTTGATCAGGTCGTTGACGGCCAGACCGAAGCGCTTGCGCTCGCCGAAGCCCATGTAGCAGATACGGGCGGGCAGAGCCTCGATGGGCAGGTGCTTGCGGGCCACGTTGATCCAGCGCTCCACCAGGGCGTCGCCCTTGCAGACTTCCAGAGCCAGATCGTCCAGACGAGCCAGGTCGGCGGGGTCGCCGGACATGCAGGTCCAGCGGAAGGGGCCGCGGCCCTCGCAGAACAGGGGACGGATGTAGGCGGCCACAAAGCCCTCGATCTGCTTGGCCTCCTTCTCGGGCATGCCGGCGTCGATGCACTCCTTGCGGATGCTGGTGCCGTACTCGAAGGCCTCGACACCGCGCTTCTTGAACTCGATCATGGCGCGCAGCTGGCGCTTCATGGTCTCGCGGGCGTCGTGCATGTACTGCTCACGGTGCTGGCCGCGGTAGACGTCAGCCTGCTCGCCGGTGTAGCCGGAGGGGATGTAGGAGATGGGGTCGTGGCAGGGGCACATCTCGGTGACCACGGCGGGCAGATAGTTCTTGGCCAGGGCCTCCTCGTAGATGTCGGCGGCGTTGCCGACCACGCCGATGGAGATGGGGTCGTCCTTGGCGATGTGCTCCTGGGCGATCTTCCAGGCCTCGTCCAGGGAGTAGACCTTCATATCCATGTAGTTCTTGGAGATGCGGCGGTCGATGACGCGCTCGTCAGCGTCGGCCAGGATGACCACGGCGCCGTGCATCTTGCCGGCCCAGGTCTGGTTGCCGCCCATGCCGCCCGCGCCGGCGGTCAGGAAGATCTTGCCGTGCATGTCGTTCTCCCAGCCCTTCTTCAGCGCGATGGCGGCCAGGGTCTCGAAGGTGCCCTCGATCACGCCCTGGGTGCCGATGTACTCCCAGGGAGCGGCGGTGTACTGGGCGAAGATGGTCAGGTTCTTGTCCTGCAGGTCATAGAAGCGCTCCCAGGTGGCCTTCATGATGTTGGTGGTGGCCATGACCACGCGGGGGGCCAGGTTGTGGGTCTTGAAGATGGCCACGGGCATACCGGACTGGACCACCAGGGTCTCGTCGTTCTCCAGGTTCTTCAGGGACTCGATGATGGCATAGTAGGACTCCCAGTTACGGGCGCACTTGCCGTTGCCGCCGTAGATGACCAGCAGCTCGGGGATCTCGGCGTTCTCCATGTTGTTCTCCAGCATGCGGAGAATGGTCTCCTGCTTCCAGCCTTTGCAGCGCAGAGTCTCGGGCTGATCGAAGCCGCCGCGCTGGGCCTTGACGGAGAAGAGCACCTCGGGCTTGCCGGGCTTGGGGGCGAACATATTACCGCCGTTCATAGACATAGTACAGTTCCTCCATTCAAAATATAATTTGTCGATGGTTGATGTTTCGTTTACACAGGCGACGCTGTGCAGCTCACAAGTACGGCTTTATCATACCAGCGGACTGTCGATAGGGCGTCGATAAAACCGGTCCGCAAGAGCATTTTACCAAAAAATTTTCGTCGATAGGCAAAATTTTTCGTCGAAGAGGAAAAAGAGTCGGGAAAAAGTCTGGGGAAAGGGCTGGACAAATAAAAGCTTGTTGATTACAATAAAGAGCGGAAAAACAGGAACCGGCCGTTTTGTCCGGCCGCGGCATAAGGAGGAGCCAGATGGGGATTCAAGTGACGATGATGGGGACGCCCAAGGTGTCGGTGGACGGCCGGGAGCTGGTCTTTCCCTACCGGAAGGCGGAGGGGCTGTTCTACTACCTGTGCGTGAAGGGGACGGTCTCCCGGGACGAGGCCATCGGGATCTTCTGGGCCGACTGCGCGGAGAACTCCGCCCGGAAGAACCTGCGGGACGCCATCTACCATCTGAAGAAGCTGCTGGGGGAGGACGTGGTGTCCACCGAGGGGAACAACCGCGTCCGGCTCAACCGGGACAGGCTGGACAGCGTGGACTGTGAACAGCTCACCGACGAGAACATCCTCCAGCGGTACACCGGGGATTTCCTGGGGTACTTCTACATTAAAAACTGCATGGAGTTCGAGGACTGGGCCACCGATGTGCGGGAGGAGCTGAA
>CALWYA010000150.1 GCA_944385645.1 uncultured Oscillospiraceae bacterium | reverse complement strand
GAGATCCGCCCCGAGGACATCGAGATGCAGGTCTACCGGGCCAGCGGCGCCGGCGGCCAGCACGTGAACAAGACCTCCTCCGCCGTCCGGCTGATCCACAAGCCCACCGGTATCGTGGTGGCCAGCCAGCAGGAGCGCTCCCAGTTCCAGAACAAGGACAACTGTATGAAAATGCTCCGGGCCAAGCTGGTGGAGCTGCAGATGCAGGAGAAGGCGGAGAAGATCTCCGACCTGAAGGGGGTCCAGCTGAAGATCGAGTGGGGCAGCCAGATCCGCTCCTATGTGTTTATGC
Source organism: uncultured Oscillospiraceae bacterium (assembly GCA_944385645.1). Classification (GTDB taxonomy): domain Bacteria; phylum Bacillota; class Clostridia; order Oscillospirales; family Oscillospiraceae; genus Lawsonibacter. The sequence goes on along the minus strand of CALWYA010000150.1, from coordinate 3,958 downwards.
CCTATCAGCTGGTGAAGGACAACCGCACCGGCTATGAGACCAGCAATATCAACGGCGTCATGGACGGCGACCTGGACGGCTTCATCAACGCCTACCTCACCGCCGAGGCCACGGGGAACTGGGCCACGAAGTGAGAGTGGAGAGTTGAGAGTGAAGCGTTGAGAGCAGTCAGGAGTTAGGAATGATGGGGCGGCCCTTGCGGCCGCCCTTTTCCTCTGTGAGGGAGGACTTGGATATGAGACAGAAAAGACAGATCCCCTGGAAGACCCTCCTGGTGGCCCTGCCCGCCGCCCTGGTGGGGGCGGTGCTGGGCTACTGGGCCATGGGCCGGGCGGACGCCATGGGCGGGGAGGGACTGGCCAAGGCCGGCCATCTGCTGCTGATCCTGGCCCTGGCGGCCCTGGCCTGTCTGCTCCAGATCGTGGTCCACGAGGGGGGCCATCTGGTGTGCGGTCTGCTCACCGGCTACCGGCTGATGTTCTATCGGATCGGCCGGATCATGGTGGCCAGGGTGGAGGGCCGGTGGAGGCTGTGCCGCTATCACATCCCTGGCACCGGGGGACAGTGTCTCATGGCCCCGCCGGAGAGAATGCCGGTGCCCTACCGGCTGTACAACTGGGGCGGAGGGCTGGCCAACCTGCTGCTGTCCGCCCTGGCCCTGCCGCTCTTTCTCCAGGCGGAGGCCCCGCCGGCCCAGGTGTTTTCCGGGGCCCTGGCCCTGCTGGGGATCGGGCTGGCCGCGACCAGCCTGGTGCCCATGCAGGCGGGCGGGGTGGGCAACGACGGCTATAACGCCCAGAATCTGGGGAAGGACCCGGCGGCCCTGGAGCAGTATGTCTGCCAGCTGCGGATCAACGCTGCCCTGATGGAGGGGCGGTCCCCCTCCGATATGCCGGAGGAGTGGTTCCCCCTGCCGCCGGCGGACAGCTGGGGCAACCCCTTCGCGGCGACCTCCGCCATGCAGGCGGCGGGCCGGAGGCTGGAACAGGGGGCGGTGGAGGAGGCCGAGGGGATCTTCCGGGCCCTGCTGGACCGGGAGGACCTGTTGGGGCTGTACCGGCTGGAGATCACCTGCGAGGCCGTCTTCTGCGGCCTGCTCCTGGACCGGCCCCGGGAGGAGCTGGAGGAGCTGAACACCCCGGAGCTGGAGAAGTACCGGAGGGCCACCCGCCCTTATTTCCCCTCCCGGAGCCGGCAGGACTACGCCTGGGCCCTCCTGGCGGAGGGGGACCGGGGGGCGGCGGAGCGGGCTCGGGCCCGCTTCGAGGCGGCGGCCGCCAGCTCCCCCTACCCCGGGGAGCTGGCCGGCGAGCGGCGGCTGCTGGAGCTGGTGGACCGGGCCGCCGGGGACCGCCATTTTTCATGAAAAATTAACGCCGGGGCGGTTGTGTCTCCCCGCCGCCTCTGCTATACTGGGGACAGAGGAACCCCATACCAGACAGAAAGGCGGTATTGATATGGAATACAAGATTCAGGGCGAGACCACCCCGGTGGTCATCTGTCAGCTCTCCCCCGGGGAGTCCATGGTCACTGAGAAGGGCTCCATGGTGTGGATGACCCCCAACATGGAGATGGAGACCTCGGCGGGGGGCCTGGGCAAGGCCTTCGGGCGGATGTTCTCCGGGGAGTCCATCTTTCAGAACATCTACACCGCCCGGGACGGCTCCGGCATGATCGCCTTCGCCTCCAGCTTCCCGGGCAGCATCCGGGCGGTGGAGATCACCCCCGACCGGCCCGTCGTGGTGCAGAAGACCGCCTTCCTGGCGGCCCAGCGGGAGGTGGACCTGTCCGTCTTCTTCCAGAAGAAGCTGGGGGCCGGCTTCTTCGGGGGCGAGGGCTTCATCATGCAGAAGCTGTCCGGCCGGGGCACCGCCTTCCTGGAGATCGACGGGGACGCGGTGGAGTACGACCTGGGGCCGGGCCAGCAGATGATCGTGGACACGGGCAATCTGGCCATGATGGACGCCACCTGTTCCCTGGACATCCAGGCGGTGAAGGGGGTCAAGAACATGATCTTCGGCGGGGAAGGGGTGTTCCACACGGTGGTCACCGGCCCGGGCCGCATCGTCCTCCAGACCATGCCCATCAGCGCCCTGGCGGGGGCCGTCGCCTCGGTGCTGCCCTCCAAGAGCTGAGCGGCCGGCATTTTCACGAAAAAGAGCGGACAGCCCGCTGCCTGTTTGGGCGGGCTGTCCATTTTTTTGTTGACGGGGCTGGGAGAAAACGGTATGATGAGAGCAGAGCCACACACGACCATGGAGGGATGGATATGAACGGAAAAAGACTGTCCGGCCTGCTTGCTCTGTGCCTGCTGCTGGGGCTGACCGCCTGCGGCGGAGGAGGGGAGAGCTCCTCTCCGGGGGACGGCTCCGAGCCCCCCAGCGTTTCGACGCTCGCCCCGGTGGAGGAGCCGGATCAGTCCCAGGAGCCGGAGGAGCCGGTCTACCCCTACGCCGCCCCCCTCACCGGGGAGGGGCTGATGGAGGACGTGAGCGGCCAGCGGCCCATCGCCATCATGCTCAACAACCTGTCCAAGGCCCTGCCCCAGGCGGGGGTGGCCCAGGCGGACGTGATCTATGAGATCGTGGCCGAGGGGGGCATCACCCGGATGCTGGCTCTGTTCCAGGATGTGGAGGGGGTGGGGGAGATCGGCACCGTCCGCTCCGCCCGGGACTACTACGTCTCCCTGGCCTATGGCCACGACGCCATTTTCCTCCACGCCGGGGGCAGCCCCCAGGCCTATGACCTGATCCAGAGCCTGGGGATGACCGCCCTGGACTGCGTCAACGGTCCATACGAGGGGGATCTGTTCTGGCGGGACCAGGAGCGGCGGCAGACCGCCGGCCTGGAGCACTCGGTGCTCACCTCCGGCCAGGCCATCCAGGAGCTGCTGCCCACCTACAGCCGGGTGGACCCGGAGCACCGGGCGGACTTCTCGGTGGGCTGGACCTTCGACGAGGAGGCCCCGGCCGGGGGGGAGCCGGCGCGGGTGCTCACCGTCCCCTTCTCCAACTATAAGACGGGGGTGTTCACGTACGACGGGGACACCGACCGCTATTGGATTCTCCAGCACATCAACGGCGCGGACAAAGAGTATGTGGACGCCAACACCGGCGAGCGGGTGGAGGTGTCCAACGTGCTGGTCCTCTACACCGACGTGTCCCGGGTGCCGGGGGACACCGCCGGGCGCATGAGCGTGCGCACCACCGGCTCCGGGGAGGGCCTGCTGTGCCGGAACGGACAGCTCTACCCCATCCGCTGGGAGCGGGAGGGCCAGGACCGGTGCTACTCCTTCCTGGACCAGGCGGGGCAGCCCATCCCCCTGGACGTGGGGAGCAGCTATATCAATGTGGTGGCCTCCTCCGCCGAGGTGTTCTGGGAGTGAGGCAGTTTCCCGAAATTTAACATGGAAAGCGGGCCCCCGCCCCCTTGTCAAATGGGGGGCGGGGGTGATAAAATATGGGTGCCCTTACGGGCAGACAATATGCTGACGAGACATCCCCGCCCGGGCGGCCGCCCCTTTTGGGCGCGTCGGACGGGACGGGGAGAGGACGGAAACGAGGTGGGACCTGGCATGGAAGGCCGAAGTTGTCAACGAGAAGCTTGCTGCGACCGCAGTCACAGACGGCGGGCAGCGGGAGGTGGGCCGGACCGGGTCCCCTCCCGCCGCCGGAGGAGATGATCCGGGGCGTTCCGGCCCCGCTCCCCCCTGTCTGTGCGCGGCCACAGGGCTCAGAGCGCCTTTGAAAGGCGGCGGGATCGCCGCCGTTTTTCAAGGGTTCTCCCATGCCCTGTGGTTTTTTGTGCCCCGCGCCCCGGCGCGGATCGGGAGAGGAGGAACCGTCATGCACGACAATTATGATGAGGAGCTGCTGATGCAGCTGGTGGAGCAGCGGCAGTACCGGCGGCTCCGGGAGGAGCTGGCCCAGATGAACGAGGTGGACATCGCCGAGTTCCT
>CALWYA010000149.1 GCA_944385645.1 uncultured Oscillospiraceae bacterium | reverse complement strand
CGGGTGGCGTTGCCGATGGCCGCCATGATGGCGGTGGGGGTGGCCAGCACCAGGGCGCAGGGGCAGAACACCACCAGGATGGTCACCGCTCGGATGATCTCCCCGGTGACGAGCCAGGTGAGCAGGGCGGAGACCAGGGCGATGACTACGATCCAGGTGGCCCACCGGTCGGCCAGCCCCACGATTTTCGCCTTGCCCGCGTCGGCGGATTGGACCAGGCGGATCATCCGCTGGATCGAGCTGTCCTCCCCCACCTTGACGGCCTCCATGTCAAAGGAGCCGAACTGGTTCACCGTGCCGCTGGACACCTCGTCCCCGGGCCCCTTGTCCACCGGGAGGGACTCGCCGGTCATCACCGCCTGGTTGATGGAGGTCTGGCCGGACAGGATCACCCCGTCCACGGGCACGGTCTCCCCGGGGAGGACCCGGAGCCGGTCGCCCACCCGGACCTGCTCGGCGGGGACGGTCTCCTCGCCGCTCTCCGTCAGCCGCCGAGCGGTGCGGGGGGTGAGGCGGACCAGCTTCTCGATGCCCGCCCGGGCCTTCGCCACGGTCAGGTCCTCCAGCAGGGCCCCCAGCTGCATGATGAAGGCCACCTCACCGGCGGCGAAGTCCTCGCCGATGGCCACCGAGGCGATGAGGGCCATGGACACCAGCACGTCGGCCTTGATGTCAAAGGCGGTCACTAGGCCGATGAAGGCCTCCAGGAGGATGGGGACGCCGCACAGCACAATGGCGACCCAGGCCGGGTCCACGGGGAGGGGGACCCCCGCGATGCTCAGGCCCAGGGCCACGGCGCTCACCATCAAAAAGGCGACGTCCCGCCGGGTCCCGCCCCACTCCAACAGCCGCTCCAGCTTTTCCAATCGAACCGCCTCCCTTGATATACCTATTGGGGTATGGGTATATTATACCCGAGGGGGTATTCATTGTCAAGAGAATCGCCCGGCAAATTCCCACGGCATTCAGAAAAAATCCCGTTGCTTTTGCGCCGCTGTGCGGCGCAAAAGTCCCCGCTGCGCGCGCCGGGAGCCTTGCACAGCAAGGCTCCCGGGGGATTCGATTCCATTCGAGGCGGGCTTTGTTCAGCAGAGGTTTTTCGATGGCCTCACAGGCCGGCGGTGCCGGCCCGTGCATGGTCCCTATCCCATATTGGAGAACCGCTCCACCGCCTTGGTGAAGCTGGCGATGGTCTTGTCCGCGTCCCCGTGCTGGATCCCGTCCCGGACGCAGTGCTGGATGTGTCCCTCCAGCACCACCTGGCCGCACCGGTGCAGGGCGGACTTGGCGGCGTTGATCTGGCTGAGCACGTCCTCGCAGGGAACATCCTCGTCGATCATCCGGTCGATGGCCTGGACCTGGCCGATGATCTTTTTCAGCCGACGGTGCAGGTTATCCGCGTCCATACATTGTCTCATAGGCTCACCTCCTATACCCAATAGGGTATTTTTGCCCCTATTATCCTGCCTTTTTTCCCGGTTGTCAAGGGGGAGCAGGGGGTGGGAAGGAAAGTTGACATAAATCTTTCACAAAAGGCTGGAATTGTGCGCGGGTTTGTGTTAATATAATGGGACGGAATTGATCCCGCACCCAACCAATGACGGAGGTACTTAGACTTTGAATTATCTGATGGTAGTCGTCCTGGGCGTGGTCCAGGGCGTGGCGGAGTTCCTGCCCATTTCCAGCTCGGGCCACCTGACCCTGTTCCAGCACTTCTTCGGTATGCCGGAGCCCGACGACCTGTTCAATATCCTGCTCCACTTTGCCACCCTCATCGCGGTGTTCGTCTACTACCGGCGGGACATCTGGGAGATGATCCTGGAGTTCTTCCGCTTCTTCGGCGACCTGTTCTCCCGCCGCGCCGGACAGGGGGAGCCCCCCGCCGCCCGGCGACAGATCCTGCTGCTCATCGTGGCCACCCTGCCCCTGTTCCTGGTGCTGCCCATCAAGAAATATGTGGAGGCGGTGGGCAACTACCCTGAGGCGGTCAGCTGCATCCTGATCCTCACCGGCGTGATCCTGTTCCTGTCCGACCGGATGGCCAAGGGCCGGAAGAACGCCCGGAACACCACCCTGAAGGACGCCGTCCTCATCGGTGTGGCCCAGGGCTTCGCCACCCTGCCCGGCCTGTCCCGGTCTGGCAGCACCATAGCCGCCGGCATGGCCCTGGGGCTGGACCGGAAGTTCGCCGTGCGCTTCTCCTTCCTCATGTCCCTGCCCGCCGTGCTGGGGGCCACCATCTTGGAGGTGGTGGACGTGGTCAGCGAGGGGACCTTTGACAGCGCCATGCTGCCCAAGTACCTGCTGGGCATGGTCATCGCCGGGGTGGTGGGCTACTTCTCCATCGGCCTGGTGAACCTGCTGGCCTCCAAGGGCAAGTTCGGGGCCTTCGCCTACTACTGCTGGATCGCCGGCGGAGTGTTCCTGGTGCTCAGCATCCTGGACTTCACCCTGGCCCCCGCGGTCTGAGCCATCCGCCCCCGCCCGCCGCGGCGGGGGCCCACCATGAGAAAAGTTCCGAAAGGGATCGAATACTATGGCTACTTCACAGAAGAAAACAGGGGGGAGCCGGTCCGCCTCCTCCCGGGGGAAGGGGAGCGGCTCCCGCAGCTCCGGCTCTCGGAGCCGCGGGCAGGCCCCCGCTCACAAACCCTTCCGTCGGGAGCTGGGGGCGGTGATCTGCCTGCTGCTGGCAATCTTCTCCGCCCTGGGCTATTTCCACATGGAGGCCCTCTTCATCGACTTGTTCTGCGGGCTGATCAAGGGGCTGCTGGGATACGGCTTCTGGCTGACCCCGCCCGCCCTGCTGCTCATGGCCTATATCCTGGCCTTCCACCGGGGCAGGCCGGTGCGGCTGAGGCTGGTGTGCGCCGGACTGCTGCCGGTGCTGTTCTCCTGCTTCCTCCACAGCCTGCTGGCTGAGACGCTGCCCTGGGACCTCAACCTGTGGACGGCCCTGGTGGAGAGCGGGGAGGCCCTGCGCTCGGGCGGCGGCCTGTGCGGCCTGCTGGCCCAGGGCTGCGTCACCCTGTTCACCCGGATCGGCGCGGGCATCGTCTTTGCCCTGGTGGCGGTGATCGTGGGGCTGGCCGCCTTCAACCGCACCCTGGCCGACGTGGCCCAGTGGATCTTCGACCGTCCCGCCTATGAGCCCGCCCCCGAGCCGGAGCGCCGCCCCCGCCGGGAGGAGGCCAAGGCCGAGCCGATTCCCGCCGCCCGGACCGCCCGGCCGGACATCGACATCCCGGTGGAGGACGGCCCCCTGGTGGGTAAGGCGCCCGCCCCGTTCCCCGAGAAGAAGCGGCATTTCTTTGACCGCAAGCCCCGGGTGCCCGCCCCCGACCAGGTGCTGCGTTCGGAGGAGGGACAGACCGAGGCCCCTCGTCAGCCGGCGGAGGCTCCGGCCCCTCAGCCGGAGGCCGTCCCGGAGCCGGTCCAGGCGCCCAAGCCCATCCCGGTGGTGCCTCCGGTGTCCGCCCCCCCGCCCGGGGAGCCCGCCGGAGAGAAGGCGGAGCCCGCCCCCGCCCCATCCGCCAAGGAGGAGCGGCGGGAGGTCCAGGAGGCGGCCGCCCAGGTGGCCCAGGACCTCCAGGAGGCCATGGACCAGGAGGTGTCCCCCTATCAGTACCCGCCCCTGTCCCTGCTGAAGGAGGACGGGGGAGAGATCGGCGGCGAGGCCCTGGGGGAGCTGAACGCCAACCGTCAGCGGCTGGACGACACCATCCGCTCCTTCGGCATCGACGCCAGCATCATCAACGTGGTCCGGGGGCCCTCGGTCACCCGGTATGAGCTGGAGCTGGACCAGGGGGTGCGGCTGAACAAGCTCACCAACCTGGCCGACGACATCGCCTTGGCCCTAGGGGCCACGGGCGTGCGCATTGCCCCCATCCCGGACAAGATCTCGGTGGTGGGCATCGAGGTGCCCAACAAGGTGGTCTCCCCGGTGTCCATCCACTCGGTCATCGGCTCCCGGGCCTTCACCGACAGCAAGTCCAAGGTGTCCTTCGCCGTGGGCAAGGACATCAGCGGACAGGCCATCGTGGGGGACATCAACAAACTTCCCCACCTGCTCATCGCCGGCACCACCGGCTCGGGCAAGTCGGTGTGCACCAACTCCCTCATCGTCTCCCTGCTGTACAAGGCCACCCCCGAGGAGGTCCGCCTGATCATGGTGGACCCCAAGATGGTGGAGCTGGGCATCTACAACGGCATCCCCCACCTGCTGATCCCGGTGGTCACCGACCCCAAGAAGGC
>CALWYA010000148.1 GCA_944385645.1 uncultured Oscillospiraceae bacterium | reverse complement strand
CCTCCACAGCGATCATGATAGCCTCCCGCAGGTACTGGTACCCCTTGATGTGGGCGGGGACCCCCACCTCGTGGATGATGGCGGTCACCTGGGCCTCCAGGGTGGGGCCGCCGTCACGCTCTGATTCCAATCCCCCCGGGGACATCACCTGCCTCAGACGCTGACACACCGTGGACAGCTTACAGGGCTTGGTGAGAAAGAAGTCGGCCCCCCGGGCGGCCGCCTCGTCCACCACGTTGCCCCGGATATAGCTGGACAGCACCAGGATCCTGGGGCGGTCCGCCAGCTGGGACAGCTCCCGGAGCACCTCCAGACCGTCCGTCCCAGTGAGCACCAGCTCCATCACCACCGCGTCAGGCCGCAGCTGCCGGACCAGACGGATCAGCTCCCCGCCGTCTCCGGTCTCTCCCACCACCTGAAAATCCGGCTCTCCCGCCAGGGCCTGGGCCAGGACGGCCCGGAACTCCGCGCCGGCATCGGCGAGGATGATTCGTTTTCCTGTCTCCATATCTTCATTCCTCCAAGCAGAACCAATTGGGCCCGGGTCTCCCCTCCCCTCGCGTCAACCTGGGGCGTTTCGACCGGCCAAATACAATGTAACACAGTCTGACAGGATATGCAAGGCAAAATATGGAATTTTAAGGAATATCGTTCGATACTAGTTCTTAAATTTCGACATAAAATCTATATTTTGGTAATTTTACGATGGGCCGGGCTTCTGACTGGCCGCAACAATACCGTTGCTCTCCCGCCCCCACAGGGCAGGAAAAGAGGGGGCCGGGCAGATGCCCGGTCCCCTCTTTTCTGGTCTTTCGCGTGTCAGTCCGCCGCGTCTCCGCCCCGGGCCTGCCGGAGCATGGTCTCGGCCAGGACGCCGTAGCCCTGGGTGGGGTCGTTGACCAGCACGTGGGTCACCGCCCCCGCCAGCCGGCCGTCCTGGAGGATGGGACTGCCGCTCATCCCCTGGACGATGCCGCCGGTGGCCTCCAGCAGCTCCGGGTCGGTCACCTGGATGGTCAGGCTCCGGGTCCCGTCCCCCTGGGGCGCCACCTTGGTGATCTGGATGTCGAACTCCTCCACCTGGTCCCCCCGGATGTTGGACAGGATGGTGGCCGGGCCCTCATGGACCTGGTCCCGGCCAGCCACCGGCACCGCCTGGCCGCCGAGCCCCTCGGCCTCCGGGTCCAGCCGGCCGAAGACCCCCAGGCCGGTGTTGGCGTACAGGGTGCCCAGCTCCCGGGTCAAGTCGAACTGGCCGTGGAGCTCCCCGGGGTCGCCGCCCGTCCCCTTCTTCACCTGGGTGACGCTGGCGGGCATGATGCTGCCCGTCTCCATGGGCATGAGCATGGCGGTGTCCACGTCGTTGATGCCGTGGCCCAGGGCGCCGAAGACGCCGCTGGCCGGGTCATAGAAGGTTACCGTGCCGATGCCCGCCATGGAGTCCCGCAGCCAGACCCCCAGCTGATAGTCCCCCTGGCGGTTCTCCACCGCCGCGGCGGTGAGCTGGAGCTGCCGCTCCCCCCGGACCGCCTGGATGGTGAGGGGACTGTCCCGCTGCTCCTCCACCAGGGCCTGGACCGCCTCGATGGTGTCCACCTCGTCCCCGTTGATGTGGGTGATGACGTCCCCCTCCTTCAGGCCGCAGTCCCGGCCGGGGCTCCTGCTCCCCGCCTGGGTCTCCACCGCCGACAGGCCCACCACCAGCACGCCGTCGGAGAAGAGCTTGATGCCCACCGCCTTGCCCACGGGGATCACCTGGTCCCCCACGCCGGCGGCCATGGTCTGGACCGCCTCCTGCCGGGGCAGGTCCAGCCGGGCGGGCGCCGCCGTCTGGGCCGTCCGGACCCCGCCGCCGGTGAGGGCCACGGCGCAGGCCAGACACAGGGCCGCCCCGGCCGCCGTCAGCCTCCGCCCGCCGGGGCGCGGGCGCTTCTCAGGTCCTTGTTCCATTGTTCCACCCCCTTGCCGTCTCTCGGCTGTCGATAAAAAACGCGGGCGGCACGCTCGCCGCCCGCATCCATATCATAGCCGCTTTTGTCCCCGCTCAACCGTGGGGACCTGTTCCACCGTTTCCAGTCCGGCGGGCCGCCGCCCGGTCCCGCCGGGCGCTGGTCCTCCCTGCCGGCCGGATTCCGGCAGTTCTGTCAGAAATTTACAGCTTTTCCGCCCACTGGTCAGGCCGGAAGCCCACCAGCACGAAATCGTCCCCCACCAGGACGGGCCGCTTCACCAGCATCCCGTCGGTGGCCAGCAGGGACAGCTGCTCCTCCTCGCCCATGGACGGCAGCCTGTCCTTCAGGCCCAGGGCCTTGTACTGCAGGCCCGAGGTGTTGAAAAATTTCTTCAGGGGCAGGCCGCTGGCCTGCCACCAGGTCCGCAGCTCGTCGGCGGTTGGGTTGTCCTCCTTGATGTGCCGGTCGGTATAGACCGCCCCGTGGTCGTCCAGGAATTTTTTGGCCCGCTGGCAGGTGGTGCACTTGGGGTATTCTACGAACAGCAGCATGGGTCTCGCTCCTTTTCTATTTTTTGTTTCCCAATTTCAATTTTTTCTTGGGTTCCCACTCCCCCCGCGGGGGCGGGAACACACAGTCGATCAGCGCTCCCCCGGCTCCCGGGCCAGCTGCTCCTCCAGCAGCTTCAGCTCCCCCAGGGTGGACACGGTGATGCCGCTGTCCAGCAGCCGCAGCCGGGCCCGGGCGGGCACGGTGTTCCAGTAGTCCAGCAAAACCGGGTCCCGGCCCACCACGTCCCGGGGGTGTCTGGTGTATTGCTCCACGGCACTCCCTCCTCTGTCCGTCAGTCTGCCCGGGAGGGGCGTCCGGGATACCGGGAAAATCAGGCGCGCCGTCCGGAAGGGCGGCGCGCCTGAACTGGTGGGTTACTCCTTGGGCTCGTCCCCGGCGGCGGGCTCCTCCGGCTTGGCGTCGAACAGGTCCTCCTCCTCGGGCTCGTCGTCCTCGGGGTCGCCGGGCTGCTTCAGCTCGTCGATGCGGGTCTTGTTGGACTCGATGGCGGCCCGGGCGGCGGTGACCCGCTCGCAGGCGGCGGCATAGGCCCCGTCAGGGGACAGGCCCCGCTCGGCGTAGTACAGCTTGCCGATCTCCACATAGGCCTTCTTGATGGCGTCCTGCTGGGACATGTTGTCCATCTTCAGCCGGGCGATCTCGGCCAGCCGCTTGGACTGGGCCATGCCGGCCTGGGCCAGATCCACGGCCCGGTCCTTCAGGGAATCAAAGGTATTTTTAATATCCATTTGAACTTGCCTCCTTCTTTGCGGTGCGTTCCGCTTTGCTGGTTTTCATTCTACCCTATTTTGCCCCGGGACACAAGGGGGAAACACAGGATTTAATCCATTTTTCATGCCCGCTTTCCCCTCTTTTCAGAAAAGGAGCCGTTCCTCCCGTCCACCGGGCCGCGGGCCCGAAAATCCGTCCCAAGACAACATCTGCCCGCCACAAGCGGACAGTTTCTGTGTAGAATTGACAAGAACGGCGGGCGCATCCCCCGGGGATTCTGGTTGAAACGACCATTGACGAAAGGGCGGCCGGTGCTTTACAATAAGTCCATATTCTTTATTAAGGTAGAACGCACCAGAAAGGAGCCGCGCCATGGAAGCAACGACCGCCGCGATGGAGTTCGGGTACCCCTGCGCTCTGTGTGGGAACGGGGCTCTCTCTTTCTGCGCCCACGGTCGGTCTGCCCATGCCCTGCTGGCCCTTCTGGACACCATTGCCATGGTGTCCATTTTTGTTGTACGCCTGGCGGACGCCCTGGGGCTCAAGGCCCTGGCGATTATCCTGGCCCGGATCGGCCGGGCCGCACAGGCGACGCGAAGACCGCTTTTCTCTTGTTCCATGGGTTAAAAAGCGGCTTTGCTCATTGGGCGAAGCCGTTTTTTATATCATCGCACCACCCCAAGCTATCAGAAAAAGGAGTAGAATGACATGAACAGCAAAAAGTTTCTTGCCGGCGTGCTGGCCGCGGCCATGGCGCTGTCCCTGACCGCCTGCGGCGGCGGCGACAGCAGCACCCCCAGCACCAGCACCCCTGACGCCAGCACCGGCGACAGCAGCACCCCCGCCGCCGACGGCGCCATCACCATCAAGGTGGGCGGCATCGGCCCCCTGACCGGCAGCACCGCCACCTACGGCGTGGCCACCGACTACGGCGCCCAGGTGGCCGTGGATGAGATCAACGCCCTGGACAGCAACATCAAGCTGGAGTACCGCTTTGAGGACGACACCGGCGTCAACGAGACCGGCGTGTCCG
>CALWYA010000147.1 GCA_944385645.1 uncultured Oscillospiraceae bacterium | reverse complement strand
TTGGGCAGCATCCCCCGGATGGCCAGCTTCATGGCCAGCTCGGGACGGGTCTGCATCAGGGTGCGGTACTTGACTTCTTTCAGGCCGCCCACCCAGCCGGAGTGGGTGCGGTAGTACTTCTGATCCAGCTTTTTGCCGGTGAGCACGGCCTTCTCGGCGTTGACGACGATGACGTAGTCGCCGCAGTCGGCGTTGGGAGTGAACTCGGGCTTCCGCTTGCCCCGCAGCAGCTCAGCGGCCAGCGCGGCGGTCTTGCCCAGGGGCTTTCCGGCGGCGTCCAGCACGTACCAGCCGCGGGTGATGGTCCCCTTGTTTGCCATGAAAGTGGACATAGGTGAAACCTCCATTTTCTTCTGCTATCTCAACCAATTTTGGTTCTGAAAATAATTTGCCTCCGCCCTGTACAAGCGGAGCGTTTTGTATTATAGTACGGGGGTGACCGGGTGTCAACGGGTTTTTCGGGAATCTGCGAAGAAAATTTATATTATCTCGCAAATACTCCTGTATTCTCCTTGATGCTCTGGATTGCTCGATTTCGATTTTTGTTTTTGCGGGGCGCGGGACCGCCGGTTTTGGCCCGAAAAGGGGGAAAACAGCGCGGATCTGCCCGGAACGGCCCGCGGGAGGAGAGGAACGGATGAACAAGATCCTGTCCCTGGTGCGCCGGTGTGTGGAGGACTATGACATGATCCAGGCCGGCGACAAGATCGCCGTAGGGGTGTCGGGGGGGAAGGACTCCCTGATGCTGCTCACCGCCCTGGCCAAGCTGCGGGAGTTCTACCCGGTCCCCTTCCAGCTGGAGGCGGTCACCCTGGACATGGGGCACGCCGACGGCCGGCTGGGGATGGACTTCTCCCCGGTGGCCGACTACTGCCGGAGCCTGGGGGTGCCCTATACCTTAAAAGAGAGCGAGATCCACCACGTGATCTTTGACCTGCGCCGGGAGAAGAACCCCTGCTCCATGTGCGCCAAGATGCGCCGGGGGGCCCTCCACGGGGTGCTTCAGGAGCGGGGGCTGACCAAGATTGCCCTGGGCCACCACTATGACGACGCGGTGGAGACCTTTTTCCTGTCCCTGATCTTCGAGGGGCGGCTGTCTTGCTTCCAGCCGGTGACCTATCTGGACCGGACGGGGATCACCCAGATCCGCCCTCTGCTCTACTGCGGGGAGCAGCTGATCCGCCACACCGCCCAGCGGCTAGACCTGCCGGTGGTGGAGAACCCCTGCCCCGCCGACGGGAACACCAAGCGGCAGGAGATCAAGGAGCTGGTCTATGAGCTCCAGGGGCGGTATCCGGGGCTGAAGGCCCGGGCCTTCGGGGCCATGCAGCGGCTCCCCCTGCCCGAGTGGGGGCCCAAAGAGCACCGGCGGCGGCCGCTGCCCGAGGAGTGGGAGGAGGCGTGACCATGCCGGGACTTGGGACCTTGATCAACGTGGCCTGTATTCTGGCCGGCGGCCTGTGCGGCCTGCTGTTCGGCCGGCGGGTCAGCGAGGGGATGCGGGAGACCCTCATGGCGGCCACCGGAGTGGCCGTCCTGTTCCTGGGGGCGGGGGGCGCCCTGTCCTATATGCTGACGGTGGAGGGGGACGGCCTGTCCACCCGGGGCACCATGCTCATGATCGCCAGTCTGGCCCTGGGGGCGGTGGCGGGAGAGCTGCTGAATCTGGAGGGCGGGGTCGCCCGGCTGGGGAGCTGGCTGCGGGAGAAGAGCGGCAGCAGCGGGGACAGCCGGTTCATCTCCGCCTTCGTGTCCGCCTCCTGCACCGTGTGCATCGGGGCCATGGCGGTGGTGGGCTCCATCCGGGACGGCGTGGCCGGCGACCACTCGGTGCTGGTGGCCAAGGGGGTGCTGGACGCCATCATCATCTGCGTCATGGCCGCCTCTCAGGGGAAGGGCAGTATCTTCTCCGCTGTGCCGGTGGGGCTTTTCCAGGGGGCGGTCACCGCCATCGCTTTCTTTGCCGGCCCCTTCTTTCCCCAGGACGCGCTGGAGCGGCTGAGCTTCGTGGGCTCCATCCTCATCTTCTGCGTGGGGCTCAACCTGCTGCGCCGGACCCAGATCCGGGTGGCCAACCTGCTGCCCGCCCTGGTGTTTGCCGCCGCCCTGCCGCTGTAAAAAATAGTTCCGACGGCGGAACCTTTTCGCCCCGCCGTCGTCTATACTGATCAGAAGGAAGTTTTACCCCTGCCGGGCCCCGGCCCGGCGACCCAGTTTTAGGAGGAACGTCCCATGTTGGATTTCAAATGCGGCGCTGTGCTGCTGTCCCTGGCCCTGCTGTCCGCCCTGGCCCTGCCCGTGCTGGCTGCCGAGCCCGACACCCCCGCGGTCAAGCTGCCCACGGCGGAGCAGCCTGTGGAGACGCTGCCCGAGGGAGACCTGTCCGCGGCCGACGAGACCCCAGCGGAGGGGGAGTGGGCCCCTCTGCCCCACAGTGTGCTCTACTATGGTACGGTGTCCGACATCAGCCGGGATGAGACCGGCCGCCCCGTCCGCCTGGCGCTGACCTCGGTGGCCTACGGGGACTATGTGATGAACCTGTCGGCGGACACGGTGTGGGTGGACTGTGCCGGTCGGGCCCCCTCCGACCCGGATACCCTGGCCGTGGGGGAGTCGGTCTATGTGTTCCACAGCCCCGCCTCCACCCGCTCCCTGCCCCCTCAGTCCGCCGCCTACGCGGTGGTGCGGAACATCCCCCAGGACATTGTGGGGACCCACTACCACGTGGTGGAGGCGGTGGAGGCCAACCCGGACGGTTCGGTGCGCATCATAACCGACCGGGACGGTCTGTACCTCTCCGCCGACGGGGAGACCGGCCTGTCCCGCTATGACGGCGGGGCCGCCCCCGCGCTGAGCCAGCTCCGGGCGGGGGACCGGATCATGGCCTGGTACGGGGCGGTGGCCGAGAGCTACCCCGCCCAGGCCCGCGCCCAGCACATCCTGGTGCTGTCCGCCCTGCCCTCTGCGGCCCCCGAGGAGGGGGAGAGCCTGACCATCACCCTGGACGGCCAGCCCACCCAGCTCACCGGCCGGTATGAGAACGGCACGGCGGTCATCCCCGTGGCGGCGGTGGCCCAGGCCCTGGGCTATGAGGTGACCTACACGCCCAGGCCGGAGGGCGCGCTGGTTACCGTGGAGAGCGACAGCTTTCAGGTGCGGCTGAATATAGGCAGTTCCCAGATCGTCGGCGTGACCAAGCTGGACGGGGCGGTGGGGATGACCGCCCCCCAGGACTACGGCGTCGCCCCCTATATCGTGAACCCCGGCACCACCTGGGCCCCCGCCCGGCTGTTCGAGCTGCTGGGCCGGACGGTGGCGCTGGAGGGGACCCAGCTGACCGTTCAGTAAAGAGGCGCTTCCCCGCGGCGGGATGGACGCCTGGAACAAGCAAATCAGAAGGCCCCGGCGCCCACGGCGCCGGGGCCTTTGGCGTCCGGGCGGGGAGAGGAAAATCGTTTGCGCATATTGACGCCGTGTCAGAACTGTGGTATAGTACAGATGCTGACACAATGTCAGGATAAAAGCCGACCCCGCCGAAGCGGACGCGGGCCCTTGGGGCCGCGGGCGGAACGATACCTGAGGAGGGTTTGTCATGAAGGCAAAGGTCTATTTTTCCAAGGAGATCACCCCGGAGACGGTGGTAAAGCTGTACCGCGCCCTGGGGGTGGAGCTGCCCGGCAAGGTGGCCGTGAAGGTCCACTCCGGCGAGAAGGGAAATCAGAATTTCCTGCATCCGGAGTTCTGGAAGCCCATGGTGGAGGCGGTCCGCGGCACGGTGGTGGAGTGCAATACCGCCTACGGCGACGCGGCCACCGGCGTGCGGGACCACACCGACTCCCACCGGAAGCTGCTGGAGGAGCACGGGTGGACCAAGTACTTTGATGTGGACCTGATGGACGCCGAGGGTCCCGACGTGGTCTGGCCCATCCCGAATGGCAAGGTCCTGAAGGAGAACCACCTGGGCAAGAACATCGAGCACTATGACTCCATGCTGGTGCTGGCCCACTTCAAGGGGCACCCCATGGGCGGCTACGGCGGGGCGCTGAAGCAGCTGGCCATCGGCTGCGCCAGCGCCAAGGGGAAAGCCCTGATCCACTCCGCCGGCGTGACCGACGACCGCTTCGAGGTCTGGGAGAAGCACGCCAGCAACGTGGTCTTCCCCGAGGCTATGGCCGACGCGGCCATGAGCGTGGTGGAGCATTTCCAGGGCAAGATCGCCTTTATCAACGTGATGAAGAACCTGTCGGTGGACTGTGACTGCTGCGCCGTGGCCGAGG
>CALWYA010000146.1 GCA_944385645.1 uncultured Oscillospiraceae bacterium | reverse complement strand
TCTTCGCCAGGGCGATGGAGGGGGCCAGCGGCCGCTTGGCGGGACAGACGAAGGAGCAGGTGCCGCAGCTCATGCACAGGTCGGCGTTGAGCTCCACCAGCAGGTCCACGTTGCCGTCGTTGTAGGCCTGTACAATTTCCTTGGCGGACAGACCCAGGGGGCAGGCGTTGGCGCACCGGCCGCAGTGGATGCAGTTGGTGGCCTTGGGCAGCTGGGCCATCTTCTGGGAGAAGGCCAGCACGGCGTTGTTGTTCTTCAGGATGGGCTGGTCCAGGCTGGCCACGCAGGTGCCCATCATGGGCCCGCCGTAGAGGATCTTGCCGGGCTCGGCGGTGAAGCCGCCGCAGAAGTCCATCAGCTCCTGGATGGGAGTGCCGATGATGACTTCCACGTTCTTGGGCTCCTTGATGATGTCCCCGTCTACCGTCAGACGCTTGGTGGTCAGAGGCATGCCGGTCTTCAGGTACTTGCCCACGAAGGCCACCGAGGTGACGTTCATGACGATGACGCCCACGTCGGAGGGCAGGCCGGGGAAGGGCACTTCCCGGCCGGTGCAGTTCTCGATGAGCACCTTCTCAGCGCCCTGGGGGTACCGGCAGGGCAGCTCCTTCACTTCCACGCCGGCGGGGACGGCGGCGCGCATCTTGGCGATGGCCTCGGGCTTGTTGCCCTCGATGCCGATGATGCACTTGGGGATCTCCAGGTACTTCATCACCGCCTGGATGCCGTCCAGAATGAACTGGGTGTCCTCCAGGAAGCAGCGGTTGTCCGAGGTGATGTAGGGCTCACACTCGGCGCCGTTGATGAGCAGCGTGTCGATCTCGTCCAGGTTCTTGGGGGCCAGCTTCACCGCCGTGGGGAAGCCGGCGCCGCCCAGGCCCACCAGACCGCTGGCCCGAACCGCGTCCTGGAAGGACTTCAGGTCGGTGACAGTAGGGGGCGCGATGGACGGGTCCACCTTCTGCTGCCCGTCGGGGATGATGACCACAGCGGTCTGAGGCGCCCCGTTGGAGCCGGTGATGGTGGTGATGCTGTCCACCGTGCCGGACACCCCGGAGTGGATGTCAGAGGACACGAAGCCCCCCGCCTTGCCCACCACGGAACCCACGTAGACCTGGTCGCCCTTGGCGACAGTGGGAGTCGCCGGCGCGCCGATGTGCTGACTCATGGACAGCACGATCTTGGAGGGCAGCGGCATGACCACCGTTTCCAGGTTGGAAGTGCGTTTCTCATGGGGGACTTCCGCGCCATGCGCGGAGCGTTTGAGAAATTTGCTCATGTAAGATTTCGACCTCCCTATTCTGTTTTGCCAGGACGGACCCCTCCGCCTGTCCCCGGACCGCGCCCATAGGCGGCGGCCGGAATCCCCTCTTCGCTGACGGAGGCGCCCGGCGCGCCCGGTCAGACCGGGCGCACGACAAAACCCGTCGGTCCCCGTCAAATTGGACAAGACAAGGGAACCGCCGGCTCTGCTTGCGGGAGTTATCATACACCAATCGCAAGGAAAATGCAAGATTATTTACCCGCCTGACCTTTCATTTTCGTCAAAAAATTTTTCCACTTCCCACCATCCCCGGAGAAAAAAAGGGGGAGCGGCCGGATGGCCGCTCCCCACGGGAGGATTCCGTTTGTACAGGCCCGCAGGGGCCTTTTCAGCAGCAGCTGTTATTGCAGCCGCTGCCGCAGCCGTTGTTGCAGCCGCAGCCGCTCCCGTTCCCACAGGAGAACAGGATGAGAATGAGGATGATGATCCACAGGCAGCTGTTGCCGCCCCAGCCGTTATTGCAGCACCCCATAATTTGAGTACCTCCTGATGAAAGTTTAAGAGGGCTGTCTGCCTCTCTCACCCCCATCTTATGGGCGGAACCGCAAATCGGTGCCGATTTTCTCACAGGCTCTCGGCAAAGGAGCGCAGCATGGCGGCCACCTCGGCCCGGTTGGCGCTGCGGCCCGGGTTCAGGCTGAGCCCGCCGGCGTCCGCCGAGCCGCTGACCACCCCCCGGTCCACCGCCCAGGCCATGGCCTCCACCGCCCAGCTGCTCACCTGTCCGGCGTCGGAAAAGGCGGACAGGTCGGCCCCCAGGTCGGTATTCAGGCCCAGGTAGCCCCCGGCAAAGCTGTACAGCATGACCACCACCTGCTCCCGGGTCACCTGGCCGTCGGGGCTGAAGGCCCCGTTGCCGGTACCCGAGGCGATGCCGTGGTCCACCGCCCAGCGCACATAGGAGGCGTACCAGGCCCCGTCGGCCACATCGGTCAGCTGGGCCCCCGCCGCCGCCAGCTCGTCCTGGGGGGCGCCGGCCAGCTGATAGAGCACCGTCACCAGCATGGCCCGGGTCATGGGCTCGCCGGGGCCGAAGGCGTGCTCCGACATGCCGGAAAAGAGGTGATTCCCGTACACATAGCTCACCGGGTCATAGTACCAGTCGGACCGCTTCACGTCGGCGAAGGGGGTGGGGTTCTCCGCCCCGCCGGACAGGGTGTAGCTCCCCTGCACGCCCACCTGGGCCCAGCCGGACTGGACGGTGAAAATGGCGGCGGTGTCCTCCCCCACCAGATAGCGGTGGTTGGCGGCGAGAGCCCCTCCGGAGGGGACCTCGGTCCCCTCGGTCACATCCACCACCGCTCCGTTGTGGGTCACCGAGGCGGCTCCCTGGACCAGCAGGACGCCGCTTCCGGTGGTCAGGCCGATCATCTGCCCGTCGTACCACTCCCGGGGGCGCAGGTCGGCGCTGTACAGCAGGGAGCTGTCCCCGCCCTCGCCCCCGGCCAGCTGGGCCAGGGCGGCGCTGGCGGCGGCGTAGGACTCCTCCAGCATCTGGTTGGCGGCCTCCTCCCCCTCCTGAACGGCCTGGGGAAAGAAAACCTGGATCAGATAGCGCAGGGAGACCGGCCCGTCCCCCGAGGCGGCCAGGGCACCCCCGGCCAGAACGCCCAGCACCAGCACCAGGGCCAGCGGGCGCAGCAGCTTTTTCATTCCGTTCCCTCCTGTATGTCGGACGGCTCGTCCTCTCCCCCCTGGGAGATCATGTAGCTCAGAGCCAGCAGGCTGTCGGAGAAGTGGACCGACTCCACCACTACGTCCTGCCGCTGGACGGACAGCTCCCGGTTGGTGAAGTTCCAGATCCCCCGCACCCCGGCGGCCACCAGCCGGTCGGCCATCTCCTGAGCGGCCGGGATGGGGACGGTGAGCAGCCCCACGTCCACCTTCCGCCCGGCCAGGAACGACTCCAGCTCGTCGGCGTGGTAGACGGGCACTCCGGCGATCTGGGCGCCCACCACCCGGGGGCTGACGTCAAAGGCGGCCAGCAGCTGAAACCCGTTGCTGGAAAACTTGAAGTTCTGGATGATGGCCCGGCCCAGGTTGCCGGTGCCCAGCACCACGACGGTGTGGCCCCGGTGGATGCCCAAAATCTCGCCGATCTCCTCCTTCAGGCTGTCCACCTTATAGCCGTAGCCCTGCTGGCCGAATTCGCCGAAGCAGAACAGATCCTGCCGGATCTGGGAGGCGGTCAGCCCCATGGACTTGCCCAGGGCGCTGGAGGAGATGCGCACCACCCCCGCCCGCTGCAGCTCAGACAGGTGCCGGTAGTACCGGGGCAGGCGGCGGATGACGGCGGTGGATACTTTCGCGTTTCGTTTCATGGTATGGCTTCGCTCCGTTTCCGCCCGGCGGAGGGCCGGGGCGTATAGCAACAGTTTACCCCAAACCGCCCCCCGCTGTCAATTTCTTTTCCCGTCATCCCATTTTCAGGATCTCCTTCTTCAGCCGGGCGATGATCCGCTTCTCCAGCCGGGAGATGTAGGACTGAGAGATGCCCAGCTTGTCGGCCACCTCCTTCTGGGTGCACTCCCGCCGGCCGTCCAGGCCGAAGCGCAGGGTGATGATCTGCCGCTCCCGGTCGTCCAGCCGCTCCATGGCCCGGCGGAGCAGCTGCCGGTCCACGTCGGCCTCCAGGGGCTGGACCACCAGGTCCTCGTCGGTGCCCAGCACGTCGGACAGGAGCAGCTCGTTGCCGTCCCAGTCGGTGTTCAGCGGCTCGTCGAAGGACAGCTCGGTCTTCTGGTTGGCCGTCTTGCGCAGGTACATGAGGATCTCGTTCTCGATGCACCGGCTGGCGTAGGTGGCCAGCTTGATGGCCTTGGCGGGCTGATAGGTGCCCACCGCCTTGATCAGGCCGATGGTGCCGATGGAGATCAGGTCCTCGATGTGGACCCCCGTGTTCTCGAACCGCCGGGCGATGTAGGCCACCAGGCGCAGGTTGTGCTCGATGAGCAGCTCCCGGGCCCGGGGGTCCCCCGCCTCCAGCCGGGCGATGAGGGCGGCCTCCTCC
>CALWYA010000145.1 GCA_944385645.1 uncultured Oscillospiraceae bacterium | reverse complement strand
CACGTGGCCCATGCGGCCCACAAAGTTCCGGTTGGTGGTGGAGACGGTGCGCTCCCCCTCGGCCATAACGCCCATGTGGCCGCCCAGACAGGGGCCGCAGGTGGGGGTGGAGACGGCGCAGCCCGCCTGGATGAAGGTCTGGATCAGCCCCTCCTCCATGGCCTGGAGGACGATCTCCTGGGTGGCGGGCAGAATGATGCACCGCACGTTGTCAGCTACCTTCTTGCCCTTCAGCACGGCGGCGGCAGCCCGCAGGTCGCTGATGCGGCCGTTGGTGCACGAGCCAATGACCACCTGGTTGATGGGCAGGCCGGCCACCTCGGTCACCGTCTTGGTGTTCTCGGGCAGGTGGGGCATGGCCACGGTGGGCTCCAGGGTGTCCAGGTCGATGACCACCTCCCGGACGTACTGGGCGTCCGGGTCGGCCTGGAAGGCCTCGCAGGGGCGGTCCACCCGGCCGTTGATGTACTCCATGGTCTTCTCGTCCACGGGGAAGATGCCGTTCTTGCCGCCCGCCTCGATGGCCATGTTGGAGATGGTGAACCGGTCGTCCATGGACAGGGAGGCCACCCCCTCCCCGGCGAACTCCAGGGACTGGTACAGGGCCCCGTCCACCCCGATCTGGCCGATCAAGTGGAGGATCACGTCCTTGCCGGACACCATGGGCTGCAGCTTGCCCTTCAGGGTGACCTTGATGGCGGCGGGCACCTTAAACCACAAAAAGCCGGTAGCCATGGCGGCGGCCATGTCGGTGGAGCCGATGCCGGTGGAGAAGGCCCCCAGGGCCCCGTAGGTACAGGTATGGGAGTCGGCCCCCACAATGACCTCCCCGGGGGCGGCCAGCCCCTTCTCGGGGATCAGGGCGTGCTCCACCCCCATCTGGCCCACGTCGAAGAAGTTGGTGATCTGGTGCTTGTGGGCGAAGGTCCGGGCCTGTAGGCACAGCTCTGCCGACTTGATGTCCTTGCAGGGGGTGTAGTGGTCCAGAACGATGGCAATCTTGTCCCGGTCAAAGACCTGGGTGAAGCCCGCCTTCTCAAATTCCGTGATGGCCACCGGAGTGGTGATGTCGTTGCCCAGCACCAGGTCCAGCTTGGCCTCGATGAGCTGGCCCACCTCCACGTGGTCCAGCCCGGCGTGCTTGGCCAGGATCTTCTGCGTCATGGTCATTCCCATCAAAATCTACCTCCTTGGGTGTTCTTGGGGAGATTTTAGCAGAAGGGGTGGAAAAAGAATGTAACGCATGATACAATCTCACTGCTCTTTATTTTTGGTTCCCATTTGTCCTGTGTGCTCCCGCCCCCGCGGGGGTGGGAGCACACAAAGGGATTGGAACATTTTTGTCTGGTCCGGCGAAGCCGGACAACACATCAGAAAGCCGGTGTCCCCATGAACGACCTCTACCCCGATTTCCCCTCGGAACTGTGGGCCCCCTTCGCCAACAGCCGCCCCCCCATCCTCTGCTCCCCCGGCTATCTCATCTATCTCCAGGGGACCGAGGCCACCTGCTTCTACTACCTGAAGCGAGGCCGGGTGCGCAGCTTCATCCAGTCGGAGGACGGGGGCGAGCGGGTACTCAGCCTGTACGGGCCGGGCAGCCTGTTCGGCGAGGCGGCCTTCTTCGACGGCCTGCCCCGCATGTCCTCCGCCGTGGCCCTGACCCCCTGCCAGCTGGTGCCCATCGACCGGGAGCTGGTCACCCAGGAGATCGCCCGGGACCCGGAGCTGGCCCTGGCCATGCTCAACTACCTGGCCCGGACGGTGCGGCTGCTGTCCGGCCAGCTGGACCAGATGGCCTTCCGCCCCGCCCGGTGGCGGGTGGCCCGGTATCTCCTGTCCCTGGCCCCGGAGGGCGGGGCGGTCCCCTGCACCCAGGAGGACATCGCTGCCGGCGTGTCCGCCAGCCGGGTCACCGTCAGCCGCATCCTCAACGACTTTGCCCGCCGGGGCTGGGTCGAGCCGGGCTACCGCGCCCTCACCGTGCGGGACCCGGCCGCCCTGCGGGCGCTGTGCGGGGAATAAGATTTTGGGTTCCCGGGCGGCCTTCGGCCGCCCGGGAACCCTTTTTTCCTCTCCTCATAGGATGGAGAAAACCACGGAGGTGCTGCTATGCCCATCATCTACCTGTCCCCCTCCACCCAGGAGTTCAACTACTATGTGAACGGGGGCACGGAGGAGTACTACATGAACCTGCTGGCTGACAAGATGGTCCCCTATCTGGACGCCTCGGGCATCCGGTACGCCCGGAACACCCCGGACATGACGGCGGCCTCCTCCATCGCCGCCTCCAACGCCGGGGACTACGACCTGCACCTGGCCCTCCACTCCAACGCCGCCGCCGGGGACCAGGCGGGCAGGGTCAGGGGCTCCATCGCCTTCTACTACCCGGGCAGCGCCCGGGGCCAGTGGGCCGCCCTGCTCATCGCCGACGCCCTCAAGACTATCTACCCCGACCCCAACCGGGTGCGCATTCAGCCCACCACCTCTCTGGGGGAGGTGGCAAAGGTCCGGGCCCCCGCCGTCCTGCTGGAGCTGGCCTTCCATGACAACCCGGAGGACGCCGCCTGGATCAAGGAGAACCTGGACTCTGCCGCCCGGGTCATCGTGCTGGCCCTCACCGAGTACTTCGAGATCCCCTTCTTCGAGACGGAGCACCGCCGGCCGGGGGTGGCGGACGTGTCCTGGGGCAAGCTGAACCTCCGGGCCCGGCCCAACCTGGAGGCCCCTATCCTGGCCCAGATCCCAGACGGGGCCCCGCTGACGGTGATCAACACCGCCGACGGCTGGCATCTGGTGGACTGGAACGGGACGGTGGGCTATGCCAGCGCCGACTATATCACTCTGGTGGAAGGGGGGGTGGGCTGATGGACCTCCATGTGGTGCGCCCCGGGGACACCCTCTACGGGATCGCCCGGGAGTACGGCGTCTCCATGGACCGGCTGCTCCAGGACAACCAGCTGCCTGACCCCTCCCAGCTGGTGGTGGGGCAGGTCATCCTGGTGCGGTATCCCGCCCTCACCCACGTGGTGAAGGAGGGGGACACCCTGTGGTCGGTGGCCCGGAGTTATCAGGTCAGCCCGGACCAGCTGCTGCGCAACAACCCCGGCCTGCGGGGGCTGGACCGGATCTTCCCCGGTCAGGCCCTGGTCATCCGCTATCAGGGGGAGCCCCAGGGGACTCTCTCCGTCAACGCCTACGCCTACCCCTCCATCGACAAGGCGCTGCTCACCGCCACCCTCCCCTATCTGTCCCAGCTCACCCCCTTCACCTTCCAGTTCACCGCCGACGGGGCGCTGCTCCCCCCGGAGGACGGGGCCCTGACCCAGGCCGCCCTCCAGGCGGGGGTCGCCCCCATATTCCACCTGTCCTCCCTGTCCGACGGGGGCTTCTCCGGGGAGCTGGTCCACCAGCTGCTGTCCGACGAAACGGCCCGGGACCGCCTCATCGCCGCCGTGGCCGAAACCGCCCGGGCGGGGGGCTATCGGGGGGTGGACGTGGACTTCGAGTTCGTCTATGGCCTGGACGCCGGGCCCTACGCCGATTTCCTCGCCCGGCTACGGCGGGCCGTCTCCCCTCTGCCCCTCACGGTGGCCCTGGCCCCCAAGCAGTCCGACGGCCAGGCCGGGCGGCTGTACGAGGGGCTGGACTTTTCCCTGCTGGCCCAGTCGGTGGACTTCGCCCTGCTCATGGCCTATGACTGGGGCTGGTCCGGCGGGCCGCCGGGGCCCGTCTCCCCCCTGCCCCAGGTGCGCCGGTCGGTGGAGTACGCCCTGACCTATTTCCCCCCGGAGCGGCTGATGTTGGGGGTGCCCAACTACGGCTATGACTGGCCCCTGCCCTATCGGGAGGGAAACCGGGCGGTGTCGGTGGACCACGTCCGGGTGGTCCGCCTGGCCTGGAACCGGCATGCCGCCATCCGCTGGGACCAGGAGGCCCAGGCCCCCTGGTTCCCCTATGTGGACGGGGAGGGCCGGCGGCGGGAGGTGTGGTTCGAGGACGCCCGCAGCTGGGCAGCCAAGATCGGGCTGGCCCTGGACTACGGTCTGGCGGGAATCGGGGTGTGGAACCTGGACCGCCCCTTCCCCCAGGGGTGGGCGGCGCTGTCCTCCCTGGCGGAAATTCGGCCGGGTCTGTCCGGTTGAGACTGGATTTTTCCCGGCGGATGTAGTACAATAGGGGCCGATCCACGTTACAAAGGAGGACTGTTTTATGTCTGTCACTGTGGGACTGAAGGGCCGGGCCGAGGCCCTGGTCACCGAATCCAATACCGCCACCGTCGCCTGCTCCGGGGCCCTGCCCGTCTTCGGCACCCCCTTCCTGTGCGCCCTGATGGAGGAGGCCGCCTGGAAGTCCA
>CALWYA010000144.1 GCA_944385645.1 uncultured Oscillospiraceae bacterium | reverse complement strand
CGGACCGGCTGTCCGGGCCCCTAATATTACATAAAAAATGGTAATTATGTCGAATTATAGGGGCTATTGTTGATAAAAATTCCACTAATTTCCAAAAATTGTCTTGTATCTCGGGGCCGAGTGTGCTAAATTATGATTGCCCGGTCGAAATGTCCCAGCTCCCGGCGAAGGAAGGGGTGTTTTCAGACCGGATGATATCTGTGCAAGGAGGGAAAGAAATGGATGTGGTCAAACGTATTTTGATTGCAGACACCGGTGTGGAATTTCGCAACGCACTGTCAGAGGCGCTCTCCGGAGAGGCCGATATGCAGGTGGTGGGAATGACAGGAGACGGGGAGGAGCTGCTCCGGATGGTCCGGGAGAAGGAGCCGGACGCCGTCATCATGGAGATGGTGCTGTCCGGCCTGGACGGCCTGGGGGTGCTGGACGAGATGGCGCGGCTGAAGCGCCGGCCCAGAGTGATCATCCTGTCCAGCTATATCAAGGGCAGTGTGGTGGATGTGGCCGCGGCCAAGGGGGCGGACTTCTATATGACAAAGCCCTGCCGCTTCTCCTCGGTGTGCGAGCGGATCAGGCAGGTGATGTCCCCGGGGGGAGTAGAGGCGGAGCGGGAGAGCGGCCCCAGTCTGGAGACCCAGGTGACCGCCATCATCCATGAGGTGGGGGTCCCGGCCCACATCAAGGGGTACCAGTACCTGCGGGAGGCTATCATGATCGCTGTGGAGGACATGGACGTGATCAACGCGGTGACCAAGGTGCTCTACCCCGAGGTGGCCAAGCGGTTCGGCACCACCGCCAGCCGGGTGGAGCGGGCCATCCGGCACGCCATCGAGGTGGCCTGGGACCGGGGGGACCTGGAGACCCTCCAGAAATACTTCGGATACACCGTCTCCAATGCTAAGGGAAAGCCCACCAACAGCGAGTTCATCGCCATGATTGCTGACCGGCTCCAGCTGGAGCGCCGGGGCCGGGCGGGCTGATCGGGCCTTGCCTTTTTCCGCCGCCTCTGCTATGATAGGGGACAGTTACCTTTATCATAGTCCGCCCCGGGCACGAAGCCGGTCGAAGCGGGGCGGGACAGAGAGGACGGAACAGAAACATGGTGATCGACTACATCCCACGGGGAGTCTGCTCCCGGGCATTCCATATTGAGGTGGAGGACGGGGTGATCCGCTCGGTCCAGGTGACCGGGGGCTGCCACGGCAACCTCCAGGGGATCTCCGCCCTGCTGCGGGGCATGAAGGTGGAGGAGGCCATCGGGCGCATGGAGGGCATCCGCTGCGGCGGAAAGCCCACCTCCTGTCCCGATCAGCTGGCCCGGGCGCTGAAACAGGCCCTGTAAAGCAAAAAAACAGGACAGGCGTTCCTTTGCGGAACGCCTGTCCTGTTACCATAATATCTAAATATTCTTCAATTTCCTTTTGTGTTCCAAAGCGAAAAAACTTTTTTGTGTGTTCCCGCCCCCCCGCAGGGGGCGGGAACACACAAAAAAATTGAGACCAAGTATTAAGGGGTCCCGCCCCGGCGGGGCGGGACTCCGAACGAAGTGGAAACTGATCTGCTTATCTGCGCCGGCCGCCCCGGTAGTTGCCCCGGCGGCTGCGCCGGCCGCCCACCCCGGCGTACCGCCGGGACCGGCGGAACACCAGCAGCCGCAGGGCCACGATGACCACCAGGATCACGATCACGGCCAGGATCAGCTTCACCCAGGTGTGCTGGAAAAAGCTGATGAACTGGGCCTTTTTGTACAGCAGCTCGGACCGCTCCACCGAGGTGACGGCCACCAGGTCCAGGGTGCCGTACAGCTCGTCCTCATAG
The DNA here is from genome assembly GCA_944385645.1 of uncultured Oscillospiraceae bacterium. Taxonomy (GTDB): domain Bacteria; phylum Bacillota; class Clostridia; order Oscillospirales; family Oscillospiraceae; genus Lawsonibacter. Next base: position 2,562 of record CALWYA010000144.1, on the reverse strand, counting down.
TACAGGGACATGGTGCCCAACACCTCGCCCTCCTCCACCGGGGCCTGTACCTCGTTGGAGAACAGGTTGATGCGGGACTCGATCTGGTCCAGATCCAGGTCCACCGGCAGGGTGCGGGTGATAGAGCCCCGGGGCTTCAGGTTGACCTCGTCGGCCTGGCGGGACATGGTGACGTCCACCTTGGCCACCGGGTCGTCCCCCTGGGTGATGGTCACTCGGTGGAAGTGGGTGAAGCCATAGTCCAGCAGCCGGGCGCTCTCCACCAGCTGGCCCTGGCGCAGGTTCTCATAACCCTCCTGCTCCATAGGGCCGGAGCCCAGCACCACCGACACCAGGAGGGTGTCCCCGTCCTCGGCGGCGGCCACCAGACAGCGGCCCGCCGGGTCGGTGGTGCCCGTCTTGCCCCCGATGCACTTGTCGTACACATAGCCGGAGTAATAGAGGTTGGAGATCAGACCGTTGGTGTTGAAGAAGAACCGCTCGTCGGACAGGTTGGTGGCGGGGATGGTGTAGCTGGCCGTGGCGATGACGGTGCGGAACAGGTCGTGCTCCAGGGCGGCGGCCATGATGAGAGACAGGTCATAGGCGGTGGTGTAGTGCTCCTCGTCGTGGACGCCGGAGGTGTTGGTGAAGTGGGTGCCCTGACAGCCCAGCTCCCCGGCCTTTCGGTTCATGTGGGCCACGAAGTCGTCCACCGTGTCGTCCGCCGCCGCGGCCAGCACATTGGCCGCGTCACAGTCGGACTCCAGCAGCATGCAGTACAGCAGCTGCTCCACCGTCAGCTGCTCCCCCACCTGGAGGTTGGCCACCACATAGCCCTCCCCCGACGGGATGTCCTGGAGGCGGGACTCGCCGACAGTGACCACGGTGGAGGGGGTGAGCCGCCCCTCCTCGATGGCCTCCATCACCAGCAGGGCGGTCATGACCTTGGTGGTGCTGGCGGGATAGGCCTTCTCATAGGCGTCCTTGGTGTACAGCACCTCCCCGTGGTTGGCGTCCAGCAGCACCGCGTGGGTGCAGAACAGGTTGAGCTCGTCCTCCTCCTGGGCGGCGGCGGGCAGCACCAGCAGGGAGAGGAGCACGGGGCACAGCAGCAGAAAAGACAGCAGGCGGGAACGATATTTTTTCATAGGAAAATCTCCGTATGTATGATATACTAAAAAGGAAATCGGACTCCGGCGCCGGAGGTGTCCCCTATTATAACAAACCGGGCCGGACCGCGCAAGAGGCGGGGAGGGGAAAACATGGCGGGACTGTCGAATTATGAAAAAGCGGTGCTGGTTCTGACGGCGGGCTTCGTGGTGTTTACCGGGGCCTGGTTCTGGAGTCAGAACCGGACCCAGGGCGAGATCCAGGTGACCACCCTCCCCCGGCAGCAGCAGGAGCTGGTCCGGGAGACCGGGGAGGACGAGGAGGACGGCTGGCCGGACAGCCTGCTCCCCGGCGAGACCATCGACATCAACGCCGCCGACGTGTATGAGCTGCAGCGCCTGCCCGGCATTGGGGAGAAGCGGGCCCAGGACATCGTGGCCTACCGGGAGGAGCACGGCCCCTTCGGGACGGTGGACGAGCTGGACAACGTGTCCGGCATCGGCCCGGGCATTTTAGAGGGATTGCGGGAGTACGCGAGCGTGGGAGTGGAAGAAGAGAGTGGAGAGTGAAGAGTGGAGAGTTTAGATAGGAGATATGAGATAGGAGTTAAAATTAGGAGTTAGGAGTTAGAAATTAGGAATTTGTGGGGCCCCCGCGCGAGCCCAGCGAAGTACCCGCAGGGGGTAGGCCGCATCCGTAGGGCGGCAAAGCCGCCAACGGCTGCGCACCGGGTCGCGTGGGGAGAGTCGGAGCAGCGGAATGAGCGAGCTTTCGCCGCCAGGCGGAAGCGAAGGATATGGAGCTTGCGACGATGAAGGGGCGGTCCCATGTGGCCGCCCGCGGGCGCACAATGTGTGCCCCTACAGATGGCACGGACCGTATAGGGCGCGGCCTCCTGGATGCGCCGGACAGCCTGCCGAGGGCACCCACGTAGGCGCGCATTCTAAGTAAGGAAACGCAACAAAACCGGATTTTATACCACGAGCGGCAGCGGGCGGGGAAAATACCCTTTTTTAAGTTTATGCCCGCGCGCCGGATGGAGGACGTAGGCAAGCATCAGAGGTTTCCGAAGGGAAATTTTTAGAAACCGCAGGTTTCTAAACGGCGTTTTGGTGACTTTGCCGCTGTTGGCAAAGTCATTCGCCGCCGCAGCGGCGAAACCTATCCCTGTGATAACGCTGCCCCCCTTGCGTGGAACAACCCATGATCCATTATCCATTTTCCATTTTCTACCGACAGACGGAGGCGCTTTGACATGGCCAAAATTTTAGTGGTGGATGACGAGCAGGTGCTGGTGAAGGGCATCAAGTTCAACCTGGAGCACGAGGGCTATCAGGTGGAGGTGGGCTATGACGGGGAGCAGGCGGTGGAGCTGGCCCGGGAGGGGAGCTTCGACCTGATTCTGCTGGACCTGATGATGCCCAAGATCGACGGGCTCCAGGCCTGCATGCGCATCCGGGAGTTCTCCAA
>CALWYA010000143.1 GCA_944385645.1 uncultured Oscillospiraceae bacterium | reverse complement strand
CGCTCTTCTGCACCAGCGGCAGGCCCAGGTAGATGATGTTTTCCAGGATGGGCAGGCGGCAGCCGAAGTCCCCCAGTTGGAGAGCGGCCCCCATCTGGGCCAGGGACTGGTCCATGGTCAGGGCCAGGGCGGCGTCGTCCCCTCCGGGGCCGTACCGGGCGGCCACCGGGTTATACCGCCCGGCAACCCGGTCCTCCGCCAAATCGTCCCGGGCGTCGGCCAGATAGATCCACCGGCCCAGGTGGTAGAGCAGCTGTCCCAGCACCCTGCCTCGGATCCCCTCCTCCGGGGCGGCGGCCTGGAGGAGCCGGGCAAAGGTATCCGCCGTCCGGTCCAGGGAGGGGCAGTTCTCCCCCTCCAGCCGGGCCAGCTCGTCCAGACACCGCCGTACCGCGCCGTCAAAGTCCGGCCGGCGGCGGGCCGCCTTTCGGTAGGCGCCCCCCAGGGCCAGGCAGGCCAGGCGGGCGGGGAGGCCCCGGAAAAAGCTCTCATCGGCCACGGAGTCCCGCAGCTTCCACCAGGCCAGGATGATACTCTCGTCGGCGGCCAGCTCCAGGGCGGGGCTGTTGGGACACATCTGCTTCTTCAGCAGGAGGTTGGCATGGCACCGTCCCCGGCAGTAGGAGGGCTGTCCCTCCGGCTCCCACAGGGCCAGGGCCAGAAAGGTGAAGTCAAAGTTGAGCAGCAGGGGGGCGATCAGGCCGTACCGGGCCCGCAGGCACCGGCACAGGCCGCAGTAGGTGGCCTTGTAAAGGTCAAAATCCTTACATTTCAGCTCCGGCTTCGCCGGCCGCACATAGCCGAACACGTCCCTTTACCGCCGCAGAAATTTCAGAATGGCGAACTCGGGGGCCTGGCTGTGAAGGATGGAGCGGTTGAGCAGCACGGCGGGGACAAAGCCCACCAGCAGCCCGGCCAAGGCGGTGAGCAGGGACATTCCCTCCCCCAGGTGGAGCAGGGACTGCCCGGCCAGATAGCCCAGCACCAGGGTCACACAGGGAATGGCGAAGACCACCACCGAGGTGCCGATGTTGTGGCCGCCGGTGGGCTCCACCTCCACCATGTCCCCGGGCTTGGCCCCGATGGGGTTGGAGGCCAGGGCCAGGATCTCCTCCTTGGGCCGCTGAGAGCAGCCGGCGCAGGCCCCGTCGCAGTGCAGGCCGCACTCCATCTGCCGCAGCAGGGAAACCTCCACCACGCCCTCCCGGACATTCTTTTTGACGATCGCGTTTTGAACCATAGCTTGATATTCCTCCAGAGGGGAGGGCCGCCTTATCGGCGGCTGACCTCCACCACAACGGTATATTCTCCGATCACGCCCACCGAGCCGGCGGAGTTGAGATAGACCCGGGCAGGCACCGAGATCTGCCCGGTGCTGGTGACGTTGGACACGTCGGCCACGATGCGCAGCTGGCTGGCGTCGATGAGGGCCAGGTCCTCCGCCCGGCCCCGCACGGTGACCTGCCGGGCCTGGGTGACCGCCTGGGCCCGATAGCCGGCAGGGGGATCGGTGAGAGAGATATTGTCCACCTCGAACACGGCGGTGTCCAGCCCCTCCACCGTCACCGTCACGGAGGCGGTGGTCTCCCCACTCACATTCTCCAGGCTGGGGTCCAGGGAGATGGGGAAATTAAAGGTGTTGGTCCCGGTCACACGGGACAGGTCCACGCTGCCGATGGACAGCTGGGTCAGGTTGGCCATGTCCTCCTCCGCGCCGGAGACGGTGATGGTCCTGGGGTCGATGTCGAAGGTGATGTCGTCCTCGGTGGCGCCGCCGCCGGGAATGAAGTTCACCGTCAGCTCCACCTCCCGCTCCACCACCACGGGCACCACCACATAGGCGCTGTCGGCGCTGAGGGTGACGCTCAGGTCGGTGAGGGGGTTGCCCGCGCTGTCCAGCAGGGTCAGGGGCAGATCGCCGGCGTACTGCTCGGACAGGTTCTCACTGGTGAGGACGGCCACCACCCGGGCTACCTGGCTGACCTCCTCCACCGCGCCGCTCACCGTCACGGTCTCCGGCTCGACGGCGGGCAGGCCCATCTGATAGCCGTCGGCCACCTGGCCATCCAGCTGGAATTCCACGTCAAAGGTCCTGGTGTACAGCTCCTCCACCGTCACGGTGATGGTGGACGGGTCCCGCTCCCGGAGGACCAGACCTTCGGTGCTGAAATTGGTGGGCCACACGGGCTGGCCCACGGCCACCCGGTTCTCCCCCTCCACGCACCGGGAGACGTCCAGATTCACATAGATGTCCCCCCGGTAGCGCAGCAGATTGGTGATGACGCTGGAGGGGGCCTCCACCTGCAGATCCACTGTCTCGTCGGAAATGCCGGCCACCGTCAGCCCCTGACTGGTGAGGACGCTGGTCCCCGTCTGGACCACCCGCACGTTGCGGATGGTCTGCGTGTCCGTGGGGTCCACGGTGACCCGCACATACATCCAGAAGAGCAGAGCCAGAGCGATGGAGCACAGGATATAGACCCACTTGCTCTCCCGAAGCCGATCCATCATTGCCCGTCACCCTCCTTCCGGTCGCCCCCGAACAGCTGGCTGAGCTTGGGCAGGGGGCCGCCCTTCCGGCGCTCCTTCTCCTCGTCGCTGAGCAGCTCGTTGCGCAGCAGCCGCTCCAGGGTCTCAGGGGCCAGGTGCCGCTTGAGCATCCCGCCCACGGCGGCGGAGATGGAGCCGGTCTCCTCGGAGACGATGACCACCACCGCGTCGGAGTTCTCGCTCATGCCGATGCCGGCCCGGTGGCGCATTCCTAGGTCCCGGCTGAGGTTCACGTTGCTGGACAGGGGGAGCATACAGCCCGCCCCCACAATCCGTCCGTCCCGGACGATGACCGCCCCGTCGTGGAGGGGGGCCTTGTTCCAGAACAGGTTCTTCAGCAGCTCGCTGGACACCGAGCAGTCCAGGGGGGTCCCCGTCTTGATGATGTCGTCCAGCAGGTTCTGCCGCTCGAACACCATCAGGGCGCCCACCTTGTCCCGGGACATGTCGGCGTAGGCCTCGGTGGTCTGCTGGATGGCCCGCTCCACCTCGGCCCCCTCCGGCTCTTTACTGGAGGCAAACACCTGGCCGATCCGGCCGCTGCCCATCTTCTCCAGCAGGCGGCGCAGCTCGGGCTGAAACAGGATGACCAGGGCCAGGATACCCAGCTCCACCACCCGGTCCAGCACAAAGCTCGTGGCGGTGAGGTCCAGGGTATAGGACAGGAACATGGCCAGCAGGAAGATCAGGATGCCCCGCATGACCCGGCCGGAGCTGGTCTTGCGCAGCATCCACAGCAGCTTGTAGATGACAAAGGACAAGATGGCGATGTCCAGCAGGTCGCTCAGCTGGAAGCGGATCATGGGAAAATAGTCCTGGAACACAGTCTGTACGGCGTCCATCACGGCCCTCCCCTTCTCCCACGGGAAAATTCTTCATTTTGTCATTATACGATATTCTGCCGGGATTGGCAACATGAAAGGGGAACAGGAAGATGAAAATTTTTTGAATTTTTTCAGAAGAGCCCATAAAAACAGCCGCCCAGCGGGCGGCTCTCCCCACTCGAAAACGCGGCGGGCCGCTTTTCCGAGCGGAACTGTACAAAAAGGCAGGCGGCATTTACGCCCGCAGCTCCTCCTCCAGGACCCGCAGGAACCGGGCGATCTCCCCGGGGGTGTTGAAGGCGGAGACACTGGCCCGGAGGGTTCCGGTATCCAGGGTGCCCGCCGTCTGGTGAGCCAGGGGCGCGCAGTGGAGGCCCGCCCGAAGGGCAATATCCCGCCGGCCCAGGGCCTCCCCCAGCTCCTCGCAGTCCCGGCCTTCAATCCGGAAGGAGAGCACTCCCGCCTGGGCCGACGGGTCGGAGGACAAGAATGCCTGGACCCCGGGGAGTCTGGACAGGCCCTCCCCCAGGCGCCGGATCAGCCGCCTCTCATGGGCGGCGATGGCGGGCGTTCCTCGCCGGCTGACGAAGCGCAGCCCCTCCAGCAGGCCGGCCGCCCCGGGGATGTTGTGGGTGCCCGCCTCCAGCCGGTCGGGGAGGAAGTCTGGCATGGTCTGCCGTTTGGATTCGCTCCCCGTCCCCCCCTCCAACAGGGGAATCGGATCGGTCCCGCACAGGAGCAGGCCGGTGCCCTGGGGGCCGTAGAGCCCCTTGTGCCCCGGCATGGCAATGAAGGCCGCCCCCAGGGCCTGGAAGTCCACCTCCAGGCAGCCGGCGGACTGGGAGGCGTCCACGATGAGGGGCACCCCCCGGTCCCGGCAGGCGGCGGCGATCTCTTCGATGGGCAGGATGAAGCCGAATACATTGGACACATGGGTGCACACGGCGAAGTCGGCCCCCCGGTCCAGCTCCCGGACGAAGGCGTCCAGGGCGGCCTTCTGGTCGAACAGGGGCGACCGGGCTACCCCCAGCTCCAGACCGGGGACGGCGTGGAGGGGCCGAGTCACCG
>CALWYA010000142.1 GCA_944385645.1 uncultured Oscillospiraceae bacterium | reverse complement strand
ATGGCCTCGTTGGACTTCTTGAAGTCGGCCTTGGCCTGGGCGATCTTGGCCCGCAGCTCGGGGTTCTTCTTGCCCTCGGGGCAGATCTTCTTGACCTCCTCCAGGATCTGAGCCAGGCCGATCTTCAGATCGCCCACGGCCCCGATCTCCACGGGGTAGTTCCGGCCGATCTCGGCGGGGTCGATGTCAACCTGCAGGAAGGTGGTGACAGCGGGATCGAAGGTGACGCCCTGGTACCAGCTGGAGCTGTCGGCCTCGCCGAAGCGGGTGCCCAGCGCCAGGATCACGTCGGCGGTGGTGGTCAGGGAGTGGGTGAACTCCAGGCCCCAGAAGCCGGTCTGGCCGATCATCAGGGGGTGGGTGTCAGACAGGCAGCCCTGGCCCGCCAGGGTGCGGGACACGGGGATGTCCAGGTGCTCGGCCAGAGCGGCCAGCTCGTTGGACGCCTGGGCCAGCAGAATGCCGCCGCCGGCGTGGATGACGGGGTTCTTGGCCTCCACCAGCTTCTTGGCGATGGCAGCCGCGGCAGCGGGGTCCAGAGCGGGCTTGGCGGTCACGTGGGCGTCGTGATAGGTGCGCTCCCACAGGTCCTCCTCCATCTCACGGGAGAACATGTCCATGGGCATGTCCACCAGGACGGGGCCGGGACGGCCGGACTCGGCCAGACGGAAGGCGCGGTCCAGAATGTTGGGCAGAGCCTCCACGTCATCCACCCGCCACAGGCGCTTGCACACGGGCTCCAGCAGCTTGTACTGGTTGCCGTCCTCGTGCATCTGGATCTCCTGGTGGGGGTGACGGCCGTAGTAGTAGCTGGGCACGTCGCCGGCGATGACCACCATGGGGATGGAGTCCAGGGAGGCGTTGGCCACGCCGGTGATGACGTTGGTCAGGCCGGGGCCCAGGTGGCACATGACCACAGAGGCCTTGTGGGTGATGCGGGCGTAGCCGTCGGCGGCGGTGGAGGCGATGGCCTCGTGCCGGGTGCCGATGTAGCGCAGCTTCTTGCTGCGGGACAGGGCGTCCAGCATACCGATGACGGTATGGCCGCACAGGCCGAACAGTTCGGTGACCCCCCGGCGCTCCAGGTAGTCCACCAGCAGATCAGATACCAATTTCTTGCTCATAGATTTCTCCTCCTTGTGTTGATCACGGTTGTGCTTTCCCGCTCGGCGGGAGAAATGACCAAAAATTTTCTTTTGATTTTGTAAAAAGCGCCCAAAAAAAGAATACAAAGACTCTTTTCTTCTTACAATATTAGTATAAAACAGGCGGGGTGTCCAATATCAACTTTTCACATATCGTTCGATTATGCCCATGAAAATTTCCGAAAACTGGAGATTTTACTCATGGAAAGGGCGGTCAGAATTGCCCGTGATCCAGCTTCTGTATGAACTGGTTGAACACGTCGCCGCTGCGCACCACGAAGTCCCGGAAATACTCCGCCGCCGGGGGAAGGTACTGCTCCTTGTTCCAGGACATGTACAGCTTCCGGGGGGGCAGGAAGTTGGAAATGGAGACGATCTTGGTGTGGTAGGGAGCGCCGCCCAGGGGATAGGGCAGGATGGCCACCCCGTGGTTGGAGGCCACCAGGCCGCTCATGATCAGGTCCTGAGCCGTCTCGGTGGTGATGTTCACGTGGATGCCCAGCTCGCCGAAGATCTGGTCGGTCTCGTCCCGGAGCTGACAGTTGGGATCGAAGGCGATAAAGTCCTCTCCGTCCAGCTCCTTCAGGTCCACCGTGTCGTACCGGGCCAGCCGGTGATCCTGGGAGACCAGCAGCACCACCGGGTGCTCCCCGATGTAGGCGCTGGCCACCTGGGGGTCGTTCACCTCGGTGGCGAAGATCAGGTCCACATCCCCCGCCAGCAGCTGCTCCCGCAGGCGCTTATAGGTGGGCTCCTGGTTGAATTGCAGGCGCACGTCCACCCGGTTGGTCTCGGACACATAGCGCACGATGATGTCCGGGGCGAACTGCGCCAGGGAGGGGAAGCCCGCCATGACCACGGTGCCCGTGTTGGGGTTGATGTAGTCGGACAGCTTGTCGATGCCGGCCTCCAGAGTGGCCAGCGACTTCTGAACGTAGGGCAGGAACAGCTGGCCGTACTTGGTCAGCTCCACGTTGCGGCCCTTTTTCTCAAAGAACTTCACGTTCAGCTCGCTCTCCAGCTCCTGGATGGCGTGGCTCAGGCTGGACTGGCTGACAAACAGTTTTTCCGCCGCCCGGGTGTAGTGCTCCAGCTCGGCGATGGTTCGGAAATAATACAGCTGACGTAAATTCATCGCGCAACCTCTTTCTCTTCCGGTGAAATGGCTCCCATACAAGTCAGGGAGGGGGTGCAAAGAGAGATAAACGCAGTTATGGCTTGGCGCTCAGCTTGTTGGTCTCCCACGTGCTCAGGGCCACGTCGATGGAGATAAGCACCAGGCCGATGAAGAATGCGGAGGTAAAGGTCTCGCCCAGGATCACCGCGCCCAGCAGGGCGGAGAACACGGGCTGCAGGGGATAGAACAGGGAACAGGTGCTGGCTGGCAGGGCGGACAGGCACTTGACCCAGGTGAACTGGGCCACGCCGGAGCCGAAAAAGCCCAGGTACAGCACCACCAGCACCACCCGCAGGTCGATGTCGGCCCCCTGGGTGGCGGCGGTGAAGAGGCCCACGGGGATGTGGCCGATCAGGCTGAAGGCCATGCCCACGGTGGTGACCAGCACAGGGGGATACTTGGCGGTGAGCCGCCGCATATACACCGAGGCGAAGCCCCAGAAGATCACCGAGACCAGCGCGATGGCCATGCCGGCGAACTCCCCCTGGGTATCGGCCCCCCGGGTGATGACGATCGCCCCGGTGAGGGCCAGGACCAGACAGACCAGCTTGATGGGGGTGATGCGCTCCTTCAGCACCAGAGCGGCCAGGATGGTCACCGACACCGGGGTCAGGGCGTTGATCAGGGCGGCCATGGAGGCCCCGGTGAGGGAGATGGCGGTCTGAATGCAGAAGATGGTGAGGAAATACCCCATCAGCCCCACCACGGCGAAATATTTCCAGTCGGCCCGGTCGATCTTCACCTTGCCGATGTACTTCCGGCTCATGAAGAGCAGGGGGGCCATGGCGCAGCAGCACCGCAGACAGGCCAGCAGGCCGGGGGGCACCGCGTCGGCGATGAGCTTGCCCGCCACATAGACGCTGCCCCAGATGAAAAAGGTGAAGAACAGAAAGCCAAAGGCCTGTCCCTTGGACGTCTCTCTCATAAGTCTCTCCTCAAAACGGGTCTGGCGGCGCCCGCTCCTCCGCCGGAGCCGGGCCGCGGATCAAAATGCGGGGAAGATAAAGGGAGCGTGGCCGGCGCCGTCTGAAACGCCGCCGGCCACGCCGATCAAATTACGGAATATTCCGTTGTGTCACTGGGGACTTCGATCAGCCCGCAGCGGCAGCCAGCTCGTCCTGCAGGATCTGAGCCAGGCCGCCGGTCTGCTCGTCGATGGAGGCATACAGCTCCTGGACGCCGGGCAGAGCCAGGACTTCCTCGAAGAACTCGGGACCATACTCGATGATGGTCATGCCGCGCTCCTCCAGGGTGCCCAGGTTGGTGGCCTCGATGTCAGCCAGCTGAGCGGACATCTCGGTCAGAGCCTCGGACACGGCCTGGTTCAGGGCCTCCTGGTACAGAGGATCCAGGGCGTCATAGGAGTCCTTGTTCATGATCATCATGTTGGCGTACAGGATGTGGTTGGTCTTGGCCAGGTAGGCCTGAACCTCGTTCAGGTTGGAGCCCACGATGGTGTCGGCGGCGTTCTCCTCAGCCTCGATGTTGCCGGACTGCAGGGCGAAGTACACCTCGTTCCAAGCCATGGGAGTGGGGGCGGCGCCCAGGGCCTCCCAGAAGGCCATGTGGTTGGGGTTCTCCATGGTGCGGATCAGCATGCCGTCATAGTCGGCGATGGTCTGCACGTTGCGGTTGGTAGTGGTCTGACGGAAGGTGGCGTTCTGCAGGGTGCCCAGCAGCTGGAAGCCGGCCTCGTTGAAGGAGGCGCTCAGGGTCTGAGCGAACTCGGACTCGGGGTTGTTGATGACTTCGTCGATGGTAGCACCGTCATAGGTGGCGAACACCATGGGCAGGTCGTACACGGCAACGTTGGGGACGAAGGGCGCCACAGGGGCGGTCTGGCCCACAAAGATGTCGATGTCGCCGCTCTGCAGCTGGCGCAGCAGGTCGGCGTCAGCGCCCAGCTCGCCGTTGGGGAAGTAGTCCATGGTCAGCTGGCCGCCGGTGATGGTGTCCAGCTTCTCGGCCACCATCTCGCCGAACAGCTGGCCGGCGGCGTTGGCGGCGGTGGAGTCAGCGCCGATCAGCTGGACGGGGTCCAGGCTGGAGTAGTCAGCGCCGGTGCTGGCGTCGGGGGTGGAGGTGCTGGGGGTGCTGGCATCGGGAGTGCTGGTGCTGGGGGTGCTGGTGT